>JBAUGO010000397.1:0-4934 GCA_049679775.1 Anderseniella sp. | reverse complement strand
CGCTGTATGCACAAACACCCGTTGCATCATTGACTCACTACATTGCCACCTGCCGGCAACTTATTGAAATACTTCCCAAAAACGTTGAAATCGTTTGCGCTCACGGGCGACCTGAAAACGGTATGCATAATGTGCCAACGCTGGAGTATTCTGACCTGGAAGCCTTCCTGGACACACTGAAAACGCTTGTTAAACAGCCTGCTCATACAGGCGAAGTGACCGTGAATGAACGCATGTTCCTGTTGTATTCAGCAGAGAGTTTTACGGCTTAGTCAGGTGTAAAAAATATCACATAAAGATTTCTTTATGTGATATTCATTTGACGAGTCGAAATTTATTGAAGGGTATTTCCATGTCGCGTGCAAACTTTCTTGACCTGCTAAATTCTCGTGACTGGCTTTTGGCCGATGGTGCAACAGGGACAAACCTGTTCGCAGCCGGATTGCAATCTGGCGATGCGCCGGAGCTTTGGAACGTGGATCATCCCGACCGTATCCGTACATTGCACCGCAGTTTTATCGAGGCTGGTTCTGACATTGTCTTGACCAATTCATTTGGCGGCACATCATATCGAATGAAGCTGCATAACGCGCAAGACCGCGTGCATGAGTTGAATGTCAAGGCAGCGCAACTGGCTGGCGAAGAGGCGGCAAAAGCTGATCGTCCGATCATCGTCGCGGGCTCTATGGGCCCCACGGGAGAGATATATCAGCCAGTGGGAACGCTGAGCCATGAAGAAGGGGTTGCTGCATTTACCGAGCAGGCGAAGGCGCTGGAAGAAGGTGGCGCGGATGTTTTGTGGATTGAGACGATCTCCTCGGAAGAAGAATTTGCAGCCGCACTTGAAGGCGCACGTACAACGAAGCTGCCTGTCGTTGCAACCATGAGCTTTGACACCAATGGTCGTACAATGATGGGGTTAACCCCTGCTGCCTATGCAACACTTGCTGCAACCAAGCCTGGAGCACCCAACGCCATTGGTGCCAATTGCGGTACAGGTGCCGGTGAACTTGTTGCAACGGTTCTCGGCATGACCGAAGCTGATCCAGCAGCAGTCATAGTCGCCAAAGGAAACTGTGGGATTCCAGCCTGGATGGACGGCCATATCCACTATGACGGCACACCTGAGCTGATGGCCGACTATGCAAGACTGGCGCTTGATTCAGGTGCTAAAATCATAGGCGGGTGTTGTGGCACAACCTATGAGCATGTGCGTGCCATGCGTCAGTCACTAGAAACCTATACAAGGGGTGCGCGACCTTCGATTGAAGAGGTTGAAACCCGCCTTGGGAAAGTATCACCACTGGCCCATGGCACTGATACAGCCGCCGAAGGGGCAGCACGGCGTGGCCGCGAGGGCCGTGGAGGAAGACGCAAGGGCTAGATCAAACCCTCAAGCCTTTCCAGCAGTGTGTCCACTTCGTCGGTCGTGTTGTAATGCGCCATGCCGATGCGCAGCACTCCACCTTGCTCCATCAATCCCATGCGATTGATCGGTTCGAGGGCATAATTGTGACCTGACCACAGGAAGATGTTTTCATCTGCCAGAGACTTTGCAAGGTCTTGCGGGTTTTTGCCAGCAACGGTGATGGAAACAGTAGGTACACGCCGGGCAAGAGCGTTGTCTGACGTGATACCACGCACGGTGACACCCTTGAGCGATGTCAGCCCGCCAATGATCTGGCGCGTGAGGCTTGCCTCATGTGCCATGGCCGCCTTCATGCCGCCTGTCAAGTCATCGCGAGTCACGCCTGCCTGAGGTTTGTCGCCTGACCCAAGCGAAGCTATGTATTCCATCGCTCCAAGGGTTCCTGCCAGGGTTTCGCGCGGTGCGGTCCCGGTTTCGAATTTACCGGGCGCGCCATATCCCAAGGCAGGGCGCACCTGATAGGAGAACAGGTTCTCCAGAACTTCCAGGCGACCATAGAGAATGCCGTGATGTGGGCCGAACCACTTGTAGGCTGAAGATACCAGAAAATCGCAACCGATGTCCTGAACATCAATGACCATATGTGGTGTTGATTGAACGGCATCTATGTAGCTGATCGCTCCAACACTGCGGGCCTTGGCGCAGATGGCCTTTACGTCATTGATGGTGCCGGTACAATTCGAAGCATGGCCCATGGCCACAATTTTTGTCTTGCCCGTCAGCACTTTATCAATTGCATCATCGGCAAATTCATAAGTATCTGTGTCAAAATCGAGCCATTTGACCGTTGCCCCTGTATCTTCGGCAATCAGCAACCACGGTGACACATTGGCATCATGGTCCATGCGTGACAGCACGATCTCGTCATCTGGTCCCAGGTTGAGCGTCTTTTGCAGATTGCGTGACATGGCCATGGTCAGCGTGGTCATATTGGCGCCAAAAATGATCTCATTTGCAGAACGGGCATTGTAAAACTTCGCAGCCGTCTCATGGGCCTCATTCACCAGAGCTTCGGCAATCAACGTGGTGGTGAAGAAACCGCCAAGATTGGCATTCTGCTCGATCATGGCGCGGTTCATGCGGGCAATGACGTGGTTTGGAACTTGCGTGCCGGCAGGATTGTCCAGATAGACGCGGGTTTTGCCATCGTCCTTGATGGATAAGGATGGAAATTGCGAACGTATCTGGTCAATGGGGAAATCAGTCATGGGAACCTGTGTCTATGATTTAAGGGATTGGTGATGCAGGGTTACGGTAATGTTGGAAGCTGTCAACTCAGCGTTTAATCAGTTTATCTAATGCGGTCGTTATCAAGCATGTTTTTGTCGTAATGTGCATGCTTGTGGTGCATAGAAAAAGAGTATTTAAAGCAATATGGATTTTGCGTCCCGAATCTGGAGATGACTATGAGTGAAGATGACGATCTCGACCTAAATTCCTTGAGCGATGATGAGCTTGTGCAGCAAATGCACGACGACCTTTATGATGGTCTCAAGGAAGAAATTGAAGAAAGCGTTCATATCCTTCTGGGTCGCAACTGGACACCCTACAAAATCCTGACAGAGGCGCTTGTTGAAGGCATGCGTATTGTGGGGATCGACTTCCGCGATGGTATCCTGTTTGTGCCGGAAGTGCTGCTCGCCGCCAATGCCATGAAAGCCGGCATGGCCATTCTCAAACCGTTGCTGGCCGAAACCGGCGCACCACGCGTTGGCAAGATGGTGATCGGTACGGTTAAGGGCGATATTCACGACATTGGCAAGAACCTTGTTTCCATGATGATGGAAGGTGCTGGCTTCGAGGTCATCAATATCGGCATCAACAATCCGGTCGAGAACTATCTGGCAGCAATTGAAGAGCATCAGCCAGACATCCTCGGCATGTCGGCCCTTTTGACCACTACAATGCCCTACATGAAGGTCGTGATCGACACCTTGAAGGAAAAAGGCATGCGCGACGACTATATCGTGCTGGTGGGTGGTGCACCTTTGAACGAAGAGTTCGCCAAGGCCATTGGCGCAGATGCCTATTGTCGTGATGCTGCGGTTGCCGTTGAAACCGCAAAGGAATTCATGGCGCGCAAGCACAACCAGGTCTAGGCCGGTTCATCGCCGCCAGAAACGTAATTTTGGCTGATTATCAAGAGGTTGGACACTAATGTGTCCAGCCTCTTTTCTTTTGGGTAGGTGTGTTTGGTTCCTGAACACCAGATGAATGGAGGTTTCAGAAATGGTTCAGTTCACAAGCGGTATAAGTGTGACCATGACAAACGCTGATGGATTGAAACCAAAGGGTTTGTAGCAAGACACAAATTTGAACCATCAACCCTGGAGAATTCCACATGTTCAAGAAATCAATCATTGCTGCTGTAGCTGCCCTGACAATTGCCGCTTCCATGGCATCACCCGCACAAGCGCTATCGAAAAGAGGCGCCCTGGCACTTGGCCTTGGACTGGGCACATTTGCCGCCATAGGCATCGCCAACGCTCATGATCGTGACCGTCATTATGGCAATAATCATTACTATGCAGGTAGCGGATATGGCGGCGGATATGGATATGGCGGCGGTTATGGCTATCGCGAAGGTCGCGCTTATCGCCGGGCTTTCCGCAAGTGCGACTATCGCTTTGGCGAAGGTTCATGGCGCTTTGACCGCTGCATGGCTCGTCGCGGTTTCTAATAAAGTCAAATAGCTCAATTCGACCGCTGGGAGTGCTGCTCCCGGCGGTTTTTTGTTGTGTTCGCGAGGTCCGTTTTCGTTATGTGAGACTCTGCACTTTTTCTCGATCACGGATTTGTCATGTTGTGGTCATCAGACGTGATTGCCCAAGCTAACAAACAGACAAAAGGAAACAGTTCAATGACCAAAATTCGCAACATCGCTATTGCCGCCATCGCAAGCCTGACTGTAGCTGCTTCCATGGCATCTCCCGCCAACGCACTGACATCATGGCAGAAGGCTCAGATCGGCTTAGGTGCCGCAGCCCTGGTCGCTGGTGCCGCCGCCCACGCAGCTCACGGCAGATACCATGATGACGGTTACTATGACGAAGGTATCTCCTACAGACGCGCTTCGCGTAAATGTGCACGCCGCTTTGGTTGGCACACATGGCGCTTTGAAAATTGTATGGATAGATACGGCTACTGAGCCATCACAGCAATAACCAAACAAAACACCACCTGATGCTTTTGGGTGGTGTTTTGCTTTGTTGCGCAAGGCTTTGAGGATATGCTGCGATTATGAAATATCTCACACCAGACGCAGAATTTGAGTTTCGCAAAAATCAGGGCAACATTCTGATTATTGCCTGTGGAGCCCTGGCGCGAGAAATGGTGGCTCTGATCGAGGTCAACCAGTGGCGTCATCTGGACATTCAATGCTTGCCAGCCATATGGCACAACACGCCGGACAAGATCCCTGACGGCGTACGCGACGCCATTCAAAAGGCTCGAGCCACGCAACGCTACCGTGAAATTTTTATTGCCTATGGTGACTGTGGAACGG
>JBAUGO010000396.1:0-2862 GCA_049679775.1 Anderseniella sp. | reverse complement strand
GGACAGGCGGCAACCAGAATCTGGTCGACCGTGGTGGACGCGTAAGCCGCTTCAACCAGAAGTTCAGCTTCCTCAAGAAGTAAGTTTTATCAAGACAGCGAAATATCGGCTTCCCTCAAGAAACATGAGGGGAGCTTTTTTGCATTTATTAAGCGGGTTTGGGTTAGCGCCAGAGCACCAAACGTCACGAGCTCTTTGTATTGAACGCCTTGCGCAGCTGGTTCATGTGCTCATTGACCTCATTGGCCGCTTCACCTTTGAGCAGAGTTTCATCCCGCTCGGCAATCATCACATCCAGGGTGAGTATTCTCTCATGCAGCCGCAATGAGCGTGCCACCAGCTTTTTCAGGGCATCAGGCATGGCGTCCGCACCGTCAAGCGGTTGGCCTTCACCAATCTCATCCAGCGATATGCGCGACTTTTCATGATCGGCATCATCACGGGTGATTTCACCGGAACTGACTGCACGTTGCAACAGAAGCCATGATGCAAGCTGCATCAGACGGGTGGTCAGGCGCATGGACTGACTGGCATAGGTTATCGAGCCGGCCTTGTTCAGATCGCGCACGTCCTGCCTGCCGGGACCATCCAGATAATTTGCGGTCTCTTCAATCAGGCCCATGCCTTCCTGAAACACCTCATGAAACTGCTTCGATGCAGTAAAGCGGGAAAGAAAGTCAATTGGCATGACACGCTCGGAACTGGAAATCATTTAAACCTCGAAAGTAACACGGCTTCAAAACACCTGATACCTTCGTGCGGTCAATTTGAACCACGAATGTCAGGCTTTCCACAGTTCAAGCAAGCATAGTGCCAAAAAAAGAGCCGCGAACGAATCGCGGCTCGAAAGTCTAACAGGGAGGCGTCAAACAGAGTGGAAAACCACTCGGTTGTAATCCCGAAGGACTACGTTAATGAATATGCACAGAACTTCCTTACCAAAAGGTTAACATGATTCATTTTGATCAATTTTGACTCAAAGTGTTCAGGTTACTTTTCCGCTAACACCCGGATAGATGGGATTTTATCACCCATTTTAGTCTCCCGATTTCGACTTCAAACCTTGAAAAATGAATCAGCGGCAATCTTCGATGACTGTTTTCCGGCGATTTCAGCCCTTACCCGCTCAATCTCGGCTTCAAATTCCACAATACGCTCTTCCAGCTCACTAACAGATAGCTCGGAAAGGTTCTCACCGACCACAGAGCCCGGCTTTTTTGACTTCACCACATCATCGTCCATCAACACCTCCTCCGCTTGCAACCTGTCACCTGCTTCATTATCAACACCGACACGCAAGTCTGACAACCAGAAAAAAGAGAACATGTGAATGACAACAGTGCCAGAAACCATGACAGCCATTGCCATAACCGAGCCTGGCGGGCCGGATGTTCTCAAGCCTGTCACCATGGATGTCCCAAAACCGGGCACAGGTGAAATCCTGGTCAAGGTGGTAGCCGCAGGTGTCAACCGCCCGGACGTGTTGCAGCGCATGGGTGCCTATCCCGCACCTCCTGGTGCATCACCGCTACCAGGACTGGAAATCGCTGGTGTAGTAGCAGCCCTGGGCGAAGGCGTGTCGAAATGGTCGATCGGTGACAAGGTATGCGCGCTAACCGCAGGCGGAGGCTACGCTCATTATTGTACGGTCCATGAAAGCAATGCCTTGCCCGTTCCCGCCGGGCTTTCCATGGCAGAAGCTGCTGGCATTCCCGAAACTTTCTTCACCGTCTGGACAAATGTATTTGAGCGCGGCGCATTAAAAGCTGGCGAAAGCCTGCTGGTGCATGGAGGATCATCCGGCATTGGTACAACCGCCATCCAGATAGCTGCAAACCTTGGCTCGACGGTTTACACCACCGCTGGCTCAGCAGAAAAATGCGCTGCCTGTGTCGAACTTGGCGCAAAACTGGCCATCAACTATCGCGAGCAGGATTTTGTCGAGGTGTTGAAGGAAGCAACCGACAAAAATGGTGTTGATGTCATCCTCGACATGGTCGGTGGTGATTACATCCAGCGCAATATCAAGGCGGCCGCGCGCGATGGACGCATTGTCAACATTGCCTACCTCAACGGTTCAAAGGCTGAAGTGGACTTCATGATGGTAATGCTCAAACGGTTGACGCTAACCGGCTCGACACTGCGCATACGCCCGGTTGCGGATAAGGCAGCCATAGCAGCAGCCCTCCATAAAACAGTCTGGCCGCTCATTGAGGCGGGCAAGGTCAAACCGCAATTGTACAAGACATTTGCCATGTCAGATGCCAGCAAGGCGCACACATTGATGGAAACATCTGCACACATAGGCAAGATCGTGCTGGAGGTTTGAGGCTTCAGAGAATCCGATAGCCATGGCGGTTTGACATGATAAGCTGATGCTTCGGTATGGGGTGGCCGGTTAAAAGTATCAGCAGCAAAAGGATAAAAATCATGTGCGATGCATGTATCATGGAAAACGTCAAACAGCAGATGTTGTCACGTCGTCATCTCTTCAAGACCGCTGCCGCAGGTGCGGCTGTCGTTGCAGCAGGACGCGCCACCTCCTCACCGGTCATGGCGCAAGGTGCCATGAAGATGGAGGACATGACACATGAACTCCACGAGGAGTTTCCAACCTATTTTGGCGAACAGCAATTTTTCAAGGATCAAAAGTTCAATTACAAGGAGCACAAGTTCAATCTGTTTGAACTGCGTGTGAACGAACATACCGGCACTCATGTCGATGCACCCTTGCACTTTTCCGAAGATGGCCAGTCAGTTGCTGAAATCCCGGTAACAAATCTCGTTTGTCCGCTGTGCGTCATTGACGTAAAGGCCAAGGCTGCGGAAAACGTGGACTATCAGGTCACTCCAGATGATATC
>JBAUGO010000395.1:0-2070 GCA_049679775.1 Anderseniella sp. | reverse complement strand
TTTGACTCCATTGGTGCAACGACTTATGCAATCGGTACACTGGAAGTCAACTTCCCGCTTGGACTGCCTGAAGCATTTGGCCTCGAAGGCGCTGTCTTCTCTGACTTTGGTACGGCGTTTGGTGCGCCTGAGAATACTGGCGATCCGGGTTGTATCACAGCTGCCGATAATCCCGCAGCGGATGGAGATTGTTCAGTCGTTGGTAAAGGCCTGGCGTTCCGTGCCGCAGTTGGTGCGGGTTTGATCTGGCAGTCACCGTTCGGGCCATTGCGGCTTGATGTTGCCTATCCGCTGGCCAAGGAAAGTTTTGACGAAACCGAGCTTGTTCGTTTCTCGGTTGGTACACGCTTCTAGAGCTTGTCAATCTGATTCAGGTTGTATGGCCAAGCCATTGATCCTATGACTAAAAGGCGCTTCCAGACAGGAGGCGCCTTTATCGTATCTGATTACACTGGAAAACCGAGGTCTCATCATGTCCGACACAAGAACTCTCAAGACGGCTGATATCGCACGCATCATGCAATTGCTGCCGCATCGCTATCCGTTTTTGCTGGTCGACAAGATCATTGACATGGATGGCGATCAGTCATGCATCGGGATCAAGAATGTCACGATCAATGAACCGTTCTTTCAGGGCCATTTTCCTGCACGTCCGGTCATGCCAGGGGTTTTGCTGATTGAGGCAATGGCGCAAACGGCTGGTGCTTTGGCTCTGGATCACATGGGGGTGGAGGCCGCAGGTCAGCTTGTCTTCTTCATGACGATAGACAATGCCAAGTTCCGCAAGCCGGTTGGCCCCGGAGATGTGGTGCATTTTCACGTCCAGCAGACGCAGAAACGCGGGCCCGTCTACAAGTTTTCCTGCGAGGCAAAGGTGGACGGTGTAAAGGTCGCCCAGGCAGATATTGGCGCCATGTTGGCAAATAACGCCTGATCTGATGCCTGAGCGATATTGGTCGGTGATTTAAACCTTGCGTTCCGTTACAGGTACGTATGTACGCTGGGCTGGCCCGGTATAGAGCTGGCGAGGACGGCCAATGCGCTGGGTCGGGTCCTCGATCATTTCCTTCCACTGGGCGATCCAGCCCACAGTCCGGGCAACCGAGAACAGCACTGTGAACATTGATGTCGGGAAGCCAAGCGCACGCAATGTGATGCCGGAATAGAAGTCGATATTTGGGTAAAGCTTCTTTTCAACAAAATAAGGGTCTTCCAACGCGATCTTCTCAAGCTCACGCGCTACATCGAGCAATGGATCATCCGTGATGCCCAGTTCATCGAGCACTTCATGCGCGGTTTTTTGCATGATTTTGGCGCGCGGGTCATAGTTTTTGTAGACCCGGTGACCAAAGCCCATAAGGCGGAACGGATCACTTTTGTCCTTGGCGCGGGCGATGAATTCAGGGATTCGGTCAACAGTGCCGATTTCTTCCAGCATCGAAAGTGCTGCTTCGTTGGCGCCGCCGTGAGCAGGGCCCCACAAGCATGCAATCCCTGCTGCAATACAGGCAAACGGGTTGGCACCTGATGAACCAGCCAGACGTACGGTTGAGGTAGATGCATTCTGCTCGTGGTCCGCATGCAGGATGAAAATGCGATCCATTGCGCGCGACAGGACAGGGTTCACCTTGTACTCCTCACACGGGACAGCAAAGCACATGCGCAAGAAATTGGAGGCAAAGTCCAAATCGTTGCGGGGATACACAAAGGGCTGTCCGATGTGATACTTGAATGCCATTGCCGCAATGGTTGGTATTTTTGCAATCATCCGGCGAGCTGCAATTTCGCGCTGCATCGGGTCTGCTATATCAGTTGAGTCATGATAGAAGGCTGACATCGCGCCTACCACGCCAACCATAACCGCCATAGGATGAGCGTCACGACGGAAACCGCTGAAGAAGCGGTTCATTTGCTCGTGAATCATGGTGTGATAGGTGATGGCGGTTTCAAATTCTTTGCGCTCAGCTGTGTTTGGCAGGTTGCCATAGAGCAGCAAATAGCACGTTTCGATAAAATCTCCGTGCTCTGCCAACTCATCAATCGGGTATCCACGATAGAGCAGTACGCCTT
>JBAUGO010000394.1:0-2472 GCA_049679775.1 Anderseniella sp. | reverse complement strand
TAAGCTGGGTTTATGCCCGCATTATAAGGATAAATTTCCCTATTCCCCAAGGCTGGCATAGCGTTTTCAGTGGGTTTCGTTGGCCTGCATATTGCCGTGGAGGCAATGCACGCACTAGACTGGAATCGCCGCAGGCAAAAAAGAACAAGCAGGAGGAGAGGTGGACATGGTCAACAATATCAAGAGTGGAATTGTAAAGCCGTCACGTCGTGACGTATTGAAGTACGGGAGTGCAGCAGCCCTGTCGATGCCGTTCGTCAGTCGGGCATGGGCACAAACGGTCGAAATCAACATGCTGGCCTGGTATGGCCATGGTGAGCCGGACATCGTCGGCGAGTTTGAGGCAGCCAACAACGTCAAGTTCAAGCCGAAGTACTATGCTGGCGGCGACAACATGCTCGGCCTGATCGCCCAATCACCGGCAGGCACTTACGACATCATCCTGTCAGACGGCGAGTTCGTACAGCAGCTCAATGCAGCAGGCTATATCGAGGAACTGAACGCAGCCGACTATAATTTCGATGACATGCTTCATGACGACTTCAAGCAATTCCCCGGCCACTGGGCTGACGGTAAGCTGCACTCGGTCATGGTGCGCTGCGGTCATCTGGGTGTGTCCTACAATAAGAACGCCGTCACCGCCGAAGAAGCGATGAGCTACAAGTGTTTCTGGAAGCCTGAACTTAAAGGCAAGGTCGGTCACTTCGACTGGCATCTGCCATCACTCGGCATGATGAGCCTAACCAACGGCAACGGAGCCGGATTATGGGACCTGGACGATGCCAAGTGGGCCGCAGTCAAGGAAACGGCCATGAGCCTGCGCCCGCAGGCCGGTGGCTTCTTTGATTATGGTGGCACATTCAACAGCCTCAAGAACGGCGAGATGCAGGCCATGTGCGGCATCGGTGACTGGATCACCGGCGTGCTTGAGAAGGATGGAGCGCCGGTCGCTTCTGTTGTGCCGAAGGAAGGCGGTATCCAGTGGACCGAAAGCTATTGCATCGGCAAGGGTAGTGAAAAACAGGAGATCGTCAAAAAGTTTATCCAGTACATGCTGTCACCTGAAGGCCAGGTAAAATCTGCCCAGATGGCCGCTTACCCCGGCTTCTGCATCACCAGCGCAGGCCGCGCCAAGCTGAACGAGGTCAACAAGAAAGAAGCCGAGCGTACCGGCCAGGTAGACGGTATGGCAAACGATCCGATCACGCTTATCAAGGAAGGTCGTATCCATTATCGCGACATTCCCAAGCAACAGAGCCTGGAAGACTGGAACGACTTCTGGTCCGAATACAAGAACGCCTGACCTGAACAGCAGATCCTGTGTCCTGACTCATACCGGGACACAGGCTTCAAGGCGCTTCCCAACATGAACCGACCCGAAAAGAAGAGTATTGATCTCTACGCAATGACATGGCGACTGCCGATCATCGTGTGGCAACTTGTATTTTTTGTCGGCCCGCTATTGTTCATGGTCGCGATGTCGTTTTTCGTGGTGAAGAACTACCGCATGGTCGAAGCATTCGAGCTCACCAACTGGACCCGCATGCTTGGACGCGGCTACTTCTGGGACAGCTATCTGCTGACCTTTGCTCTTGCCAGCCTGTCCACCGCTGTGGCCATGGTGATCGCCTTTCCAGCGGCTTATGCACTTGCCTTCAAGGTGCCGGACAGCGTGCGCCGCTGGGCCATCTTCCTGCTCATCATCCCGTTCTTTACCAGTTACCTGGTGCGCACATTCGCATGGTACGTCATCCTGGCGGAAAGTGGCGTGGTGAACGCGATGCTGGGATATGTCGGCCTTGGCCCCTATACCATGCTGAACACAAAGTTTAGCACCATCGTCGGCTATATGACGCTGACACTGCCGCTGGTTGTGATCCTGCAAACCTTCGCGCTTTCGAACATAGACACCCGCCTCGTCGAAGCAGCGCACAATCTCGGCTGCAAGCCATTCGCAACTGTCTGGCGCGTCGTCATTCCACTGGCCAAAACAGGGCTGATCATTGCAGCACTTTTCTGCTTCATCCTGTCATTCGGCGACTTTGTGGCACCTTACTATCTGGGTGGCTCAAAACCGCCAACCCTGCCCATACTGATCATCGACACCACCAAGTCGGGCCAACAATGGCCGCGCGCCGCCGTTGTCGCCGTGGTGATGATGGTAACGCTGTTCGCCGTCGCCTACGCGGCGCTGACTGCTGCCTATCGCAAGCGAGGTCGCACATGAGCCTTGAACGCAGCCTCACATGGTTTCTGCGCGCCTGGGTTGGTGTGCTGTTCGTGTTCGTGTTCACACCCATCGTATTTTCGCTTGTGTTCTCGTTTAACTCGCAGCGCTTCCCCACTATCCCGCTCGGTGTGTTCTCGACCCAGTGGTACGAGACAATCCTGGCGGACGCGGACATATGGCAAGCCGCTCTGACCAGCATTATAGTAGCATCCTGCACGTCGGTCCTCGCAACTGCCTTGGGT
>JBAUGO010000393.1:0-1527 GCA_049679775.1 Anderseniella sp. | reverse complement strand
GCTTTGCGATGATCGCGAACCTGGCCAGAGGAGCCGGGATATGACAGGAGTGCAGCAAATACCTGATCTACTTGAAGGTCGCTTGCCGGATCACCAATGATCAATTCGAACCCGAAGCCATGCGCACGTGTTTTCAGGACTGCCAGGGTTTGCGGGTGCGTATCATAATCAACGAAGAAGTTTTTACGGCCGGATTTTGAAACACGGTAGGCCATAGCCATGGCTTCAGCGGCTGCGGTGCCTTCATCGAGCAGAGAGGCGCTGGCCAGCTCAAGTCCTGTAAGGTCCACGACCATTTGCTGGAAGTTAAGCAGGGCTTCGAGCCGTCCTTGACTGACTTCAGGCTGGTAAGGAGTGTAGGCTGTGTACCAGCCAGGATTTTCGAGGATGTTTCGCAAAATCACCTTTGGTGTCACACACCCATAATACCCCATGCCAATCATCGACGTGAAAATGCGGTTGCGCCCGGCTATCTTGCGAAGGTCTGACAAGGCATTGCGCTCGGACAATGGCTCGGGAAGATCGAGCGGCCGATCTGACAGGATTTTCCGTGGTATCACTTTTGATGTGAGATCGTGCAGTGACTTCGCACCCACCACATTAAGCATCGTTGTTATTTCACTCTCGCGTGGTCCAATATGGCGAGGAATGAAGTTAGCACCAGATTGCAAGTCGGTCAGGCGAAGGCGTTTGTCAGACATTTCCAGCTTCTTTCTGTTTGCGATCAGATCACTTTGGATGAGAAATTTTCCGCTAGAGGTTCAAGTCACCCCTGTTCAGCCACAAAAGCCAGATAGGCATCTTCATCCATCAGCGCATCGAGTTCTGATGTGTTGGACAGTTTGAGTTTCACAAACCAGCCGTCTCCTTCAGGGGCTTCATTGACCTTTCCCGGCTCGTCTGCGAGCGCTGAATTCACCTCGATCACTTCACCAGACAGGGGTGCGTAAACTTCACTTGCCGCCTTGACGCTTTCGACAACTGCGGCTTCATCTCCCGGTGCAACTGTTTTGCCTATTTCGGGTAATTCGACAAAAACAAGATCACCAAGCTGCTCAGCTGCATGCTTCGTGATGCCTATCGTTGCCACGTCTCCATCAACGCTTATCCATTCATGTTCTTTGGAAAATTTCATGGTTGTCATTGTTTGCTCCTCCTCAGGGTCAATCAGCAAGTTTCTTGAATGATTTTTTGACAAATGGCAGCGTGACTACCTCTGCTGGCAACGCCTTGCCTCGCACCATCAGGTCGAGTTTCGTGCCTACGCGTGTCAGGTCAGGCGGCACGAAGCCGAGCGCCACCGGTCCACCAGCTGTCGGGCCAAAGCCGCCGGATGTTATAATGCCTACTTCTTTGCCATCTGACATGATGACAGTGCCTTCGCGGGCGGGCGCCTTGCCTTCTGGCTTGATGCCGACAATCTTGCGTTTTGGTCCATGCTCGATTTCGTACTGGATGCGAGCTGCACCGGGAAACCCACCCGCAAGTCGTCTGTGCTTTGGGATGGACCATAATAGCGAGGCTTCA
>JBAUGO010000392.1:0-5569 GCA_049679775.1 Anderseniella sp. | reverse complement strand
CAAAACACCCATATCTAGCTGGAAAATGGTGCAATCCTGCAGCACTTCTGGCACTTCACCATTGATTATCTTGCGGGCCAGTCCTTCTGCGATTGCTGTCTTGCCAACACCGGGATCGCCTACAAATAGCGGGTTGTTCTTCGAACGACGGCACAGAACCTGAATGGTGCGGTTTACTTCGCTTTCGCGACCAATCAGCGGATCGATCTTGCCGTCCATGGCCTTCTGATTGAGGTTTATGCAATAACTGGCCAGTGCCTCACCGGATTTTTCGTCTGCGGATTCATCATCCTCTTCCCCTGTCTCCTCACCAGTCGTGCCCTGCACAGACCGGCTTTCAGACAAGCCCGGCTTTTTCGCAATACCATGCGAGATGAAGTTGACGGCATCATAACGCGTCATGTCCTGTTCCTGCAGGAAATAGGCAGCATGACTTTCGCGTTCGGCAAATATGGCTATCAGCACATTTGCCCCGGTTACTTCCTCACGACCTGATGACTGAACATGAATGACCGCTCTCTGGATGACACGCTGAAAACCGGCGGTTGGCTTTGCATCTTCACCTGTCGCCATTACAAGGCTTGCCAGATCATTGTCGATATAGTTTTCAAGATGGCGTCTCAGTTGATCAAGATCAACGCCGCATGCTCGCATAACCGAGGCTGCGTCCTTGTCGTCCACAAGCGCCAGCAACAAATGTTCAAGCGTTGCGTACTCGTGGCTCCTGTCGCTCGCAAGAGCGAGAGCTCGGTGAAGCGCCTGTTCGAGGCTTCGAGAAAATGTTGGCACCTTGAGCTCCTATTCCTTTTCCATCGTGCATTGCAGCGGATGAGAGTGCTGCCTGGCAAAATCCATGACTTGTGTAACTTTGGTCTCTGCAATCTCGTATGTATAGACCCCGCATATGCCAACACCCTTCTGGTGTACATGCAGCATTACAGTTGTTGCTTCCTCGCGGTTTTTTGCGAAGAATCGCTCCAGGACATGAACAACAAACTCCATTGGCGTGTAATCGTCGTTCAGCAGGAGAACCTTGTACAGACTTGGCTTTTTGGTTTTGGTCTTTTCACGCGTGATAACGCCTGTCTGACCTTTACCATCGCCCTCGCCATCATCTGGGTTATCCTTGTCAGCCATAAATATCGACATCAATCCAGCAAGCGCCTTGTTTCAAACATGCACGATCATCAACGCCTTATCATATAAGCGTCAATGGCCGAGTTACGAGTAGTTGCAAAAATAATTTCGCATGACGCAATCACGTACCATAAAACAAACAAAAAACCGTTCGGCACAAACATGCGCCGAACGGCTTGATACAATTCCAGCAGTAGTCAGGCAGTTATCTGCCGTGATTACAATCCAGATATGTTACTTGGCAGCCTTTGGAGTGAACTTCTCCATCTGGGCTTCAACTGGCTTGTAAGCTTCCTTGGCAGCGTCCATGTAGAACTGGCCAAACTTGTTAGCCTGAGCCATGAAGCCTTCAAATGACTTGGTTGCATGCGCCTGCTGCAGTTCAAGAGCCTTTTCGACTGACTTGGAAGCAACAACCTTCTCGGTCAGGGCAACTGAATCTTCAAATGACTTCTTGGTGAAATCAGCTGCTTCAGTAGCCATTTCCTGGAACTTCTTGGTGAAGGAGTTGGCGTTTGCAATGTAAGCGTCGAAGTTCTGTTTGCTTGCGGCCTGCATTTCTTCAAAAGATTTGTACATGGATAATCTCCGTATGGGTGTTGGACCAAATTCCGTTTGGTGATGTGTATATATGCACTGCACCATTTCTTGTCAATAGTTTTTTGTGCACTGCACCATTTTAACTATTTTCCTTAAATTTCGCGATCGCGAGATGGTCGTTTACCGGATGGTAAGGCAGTTCCTTCACACTCTGTTTTCGATGAACTGGGGATTCGTCACTTATGCAAAGTCGATTTCTGATCGGCCTTGCGCGTAAAGCTCGGTCGGGTAAATGTTCGGGCAGTCAGTAAGGCGTCATCTTTTCAGGTGTTTAATACCTTGCTTCTGCACCCTTTCACTCAACCGTTCAAATCTCTGAGACGTCATTAAATCTGAGATGACGGATCAGGAAAACTTTTCGTCAAGACCAAGCCTGGTCTCGACAAGTATTTGAGTGAGTATGCGTATCATGGGACTTTCTTCTGCAACATTGACCTCCACGCGCTCTGAATTCGGGCGTATTGTCAGCTTGTTAACAGCAATTATCCTTGCACTCTATATATGTGCAGGCCTGAACTCCAAAGCCATGGCCGCTTCCGGATTCAGCGCAGTCACCGTTGATGCTGCCACTGGCAAAATCATCTATGGCAAAAACATTGATGATAAACGCTATCCTGCCTCACTCACCAAGGTGATGACACTATATGTTTTGTTTGAAGAGATCGAAGCTGGCCGGATGTCTTTTTCGACGAGCATGAACGTTTCGAAAAAAGCCTCACTGCAACAGCCTTCAAAGCTTGGCTTGCGTGCGGGAAGCACAATTTCAGCCCGTGATGCGATGTACGCGCTCATTACCAAATCAGCAAATGATGCAGCAATGGTTATTGCAGAACACATTTCAGGTTCACAAGACGCCTTTGCCAAGCGCATGACCAGCACAGCACGCTCGATTGGCATGACCAGGTCAACCTTTACCAACCCAAACGGCCTGCCAGATAGACGCCAGGTGACGACTGCACGCGATATGGCCACACTGGGCCTGCGCATCCAGCGTGACTTTCCGGGTTATTACAAATATTTCGCCACTCGCTCATTCAAATACGGTCGTCGTACACACGGCAACCATAATCGTCTGCTTGGTCGTCTGAAAGGCGTTGATGGCATCAAGACAGGATATACGCGCGCTTCCGGCTTTAATCTGATTTCATCGCGTGAGCTTAATGGTCGTCGTATTGTCGGTGTAGTTCTTGGCGGCAAAACGGGTAATGCCCGCAACATCTACATGACGAATATTCTCAACCGTGACATTGCAAAAGCAACCCGCAATGGCAACCGCATCGCAGCAGTTGCAGGAAATCCTGCCGGGTACAGCCAGACCGCAGAGAAGGCCAGGGCACGCACTGTTGTTGCTGAGGCTCCATCTGTTGAGCCCGCAATTGCAAATCCACCGGTGCCGCGTGAAAAACCGGTTGTGGCAATACAAAAGGCGCCTGAGCAAGTTCAGATTGCTGCCATCGCCAAAAGCATTTCAGCCGGGCCTGTACCGTCTGCTGCACCTGTTGAAGCTGCTACAGAAACAAACTCTTTAATCACTGAACAAGAAACTGTGGCCGTGCCAGCTCAAGGTGTCACATTTGCCTCTGTCGTGGTTCCAACCACATCCACCAAATCAGACAGCCTGATTGTAGCCAGCGCTTCACAGCTCCCTGCCCCAGAAATCAAAAACCAGGCTCGCATTGATGACAAAACCAACACAGCCAATACCGCTGCATCTGATGTTCAAACCTCGACAAAAGGCACCAAGGTAATCAGCGATCCAGCAAAGATCGAAGCTCGCCTTGCCGAACATCAATCGTCATGGAATATCCAGATCGGTGCATTTCCGACCCAGGAAGGTGCCAAGAGCCGTATAATCGCTGCAAAAGCGACCAAGGTGTCTTTGCTGAATGATGCAACACCGTTCTTGATGGCAATCGACAAGGATGGTGGCACAATTTACCGGGCACGCTTTTCAGGGCTGAACAAGTCTCAGGCCGCAACTGCCTGCCGTCAGCTCAAGCGCGCAGGTGTTGGTTGTTTCCCGTTGGCTCCATCGAGCTGATTGGGTGGCTTCCATCTACCCTGCCCGCAACTCACCTTGTTGCGTCTCGATTATCATGACTTACCAGTCAATGTCCGATTGGCTTCATTGATGCGTGCAGCAAACCATGCCGAGCCACCATTGTCTGGATGATGCTTTTTCATCATGGTTCGATAGGCTTTGCGAACCTGTTCTTGTGTCGCCCCATCTTCCAAACCCAGGATTTCAAGCGCCTCAGCCCTGCTCATCCTGTCAGAACTTTTTGAGGAAACTCCTGCCCCTTCACGCCAGTCAGGATGCATACGATTGAGGTATGACATCATGATCTCGCTGCTCTGGTCATTCGCTTCCACACAGTCTTGCAACACAATCAACAGATCTGCCAGGGCAAGCTCGGACAAGTGCCTGCCAGCAAATTGCCCAGACAATACTTCTGCATCCATATGACCCGTATCATGATCCAGCCACATCGAAAGAACGGATGTTTTTACTGTGGATTTCTGACCCTCTGACCGCTTGCCAGTGCGTCCAAAACCGCGTTGCGCCCCATAGATCGCAACAGCTGCGATAAATAGAGTGATGGCGATGGGTAAAAGTCCACGCAGGGCGAAAAAGGCTGACATGGCAAAAACACTCCCGGCCAGGGTTTTGCGAGCTCCCGATGCTAAACTACTCGGGTTTGCATGTACAAGCTTGGGCAACACCAATACAACAACCAGAAACAGTGCGACAACCAACAAGGCGTATGGCATCAGCTCAATTGCTCCAGCAGAGCGCGCGCAGCCTTGCCCCCACCCTTTGAAAAATCATCTAGTGCTGCTCGCCCACCTGCCGCATAAACCGCAACTGCTGCCAGCAAATCCTTGAGATGGCTTGCTGATGATGCGTCGAACCTGCTGTAGGCACCGCCAGTCAAACGGGCAATTTCCTTGAAAGCCTTTTGGGCAATTGCATCATTACCTTCCTGAAACATGAACATCCTGGTGCCAAGCAATCCAACTTCGCCTGCAAGCTGGCACAGTTCATCTATGTTTTCTTCCATGCAGTCACCAACATAGATGACCGCATCAATACTGGATTTTTGAGACTGCGACCGAACATGCTTCAAGACCTTGGCAATCTGTGTATTGCCACCGCGACACTCGACGGTCGTCATGAGCCGGGCAAGCGAGCTGGCATCGTCAACCCAACTTGATGAGCGGCACTCACCAAATCCACGAAAATAAACAAGCTGAACCTCAAGACCACCGACCCGACCAGCTTCGAGGAACATTTCTGCTTGCGTTTTCAGGGCTGTATCCCAGGTTGCTTGTCGGCTCATGGTGGCATCCATGGCAAATACCAGTCTGCCATTGCCCGTTTTGGTGCGTACAGGCGTTGCTTTGACCTGAGCCAGAAAACTGGCAACGTCATTCTGGACCACGGGCGAATTACCCGTCAGAGGTTCCGCAACCACTTTGCCAGACCCTGTCTTGTTGCGAGTATTCGATGTCAAAGCTGTCCCCTTGGAAAAGTATTTCCTTCAAAACATAGGAACGGCGCCTGAAATTTCAATCAACTCTCGGGTGAAATGGCATATTCTTCGTCTGTGACATGCTCCATCCAGTCAATATGCTTGCCATCGAGCGCTTCATGAATTGCCAGGTGAACCATCTGATGATCAGGAGACGCACCATGCCAGTGCTTTTCGCCAGGTGGAATCCAGATCACATCACCAGGCATCAACGTAACGACTGGCTTGCCATGTGTTTGAAAACGGCCAATTCCTGATGTCACAACCAACGTCTGGCCCAAAGGATGAGTATGCCACGC
>JBAUGO010000391.1:0-2255 GCA_049679775.1 Anderseniella sp. | reverse complement strand
TCGGCCAGTACCGAGGAGCGCGCCTTTGAGCTGGAAGAGGCAATAAAGAGCATCCGGGAGGCGTCTTCCAATCCGGGTATATCGGTGCTGGTTGGCGGATATGGATTTTCTAAACATCCGGAAATTTCAGATTCGATCGGCGCTGATGGTGTCGCAGACGGTGCCGATGAAGCCCTGATAAAAGCCCGGCGGATGGCTGACAAAAAATAGGTATGTTGCCGACTATTGTTGTACTATCTTCAAAAATGCCCAATTTCGTATGGCCGGAATGGAAACCCGTCTTTGTTGCAGTACGTACTGTAACGGGATAATTTGCAGATAGAAGTAGACGGAAATGGTTTCTGTGACAGTTTGTGCCACGCCCGTAAGTGCCCGGCAGCACCTCAAGTCGAGTACCAATAAGCTGCATGAGCAATTGCATGACTTGCCAGCGTTTGTGGGTCTTCTGGACAACACTCTGGACCTTCCGGGATATGTCGCGATCATGAGCAAATTCCGGGACTTCTATGCACGGCTGGACGTGCAGGTGATGCGGGCATGCAGCAACTACAACATTCCTCAAAACCTTTATAGTTACGAACCCAGAGAGCCAATGTTTGCCGCCGATGTTCTCGCACTCGGTGGTGATCGTCATGTACTTGATCATGACAATTGTCAGTGGCCAGAGATTGACAGTGCTGCCGGCTTGGCAGGTGTGGCATACGTCATTGATGGTTCCGTTCTGGGGGGCATTACCATGAATAAATCCGCTGCTGTCCTTCTCGGCAATAGCGGGATCACCGGCAGGAGTTATTGGAACTGGTGCCGCGAAAACGGCTTACGCCAGTGGCATCAGGCATTGGCGCTGGTTGACAGTTGCTGGGCTGTTGAAAAAAATCAGCCAATAATGACTGATGCTGCAATGCGGACATTTGAAGCATTGAATATCTGGCTTTGTGCAGATTTTGACAATGCTGGTGCGATTGACCCATGACACCCGGCAAACCTGATCTGACATCCTGTGATACCGAACCGATACATGAAATTGGTTCAATTCAACCTTTCGGCGCCTTGCTTGCTGTGAATGAAGATAACCTTATTTTTACTCATGTCAGTGAAAACATTGGCAGATTTCTTGATGCCCAGGCAAAAGATATTCTGGGAAAACCCCTGACAGACTTCATTGGTGCAAGTGATTGCCAGGATCTGCTGCAGCGTCAGCTTGAACCAAAGGCACCTCACTTACTGAGGCCCTGGTTTTTCAACCCTCCGTCCGGATCAGAAGCGCTTGAACGTATCGAATGCCTACCGCATAGACATGGCGGCAAGATCATTATTGAAATTTTGCAGAACGACGAAGGCCATGCCGATGTCTGGCAGCAGGAATTGCTGCGCCAGAATATTATCTCGCAATTGATGAGCACTGACAGCCTGTCGGGATTGTCGACGGTGTCTGCAAATCTGATCAGGGAAGTGACCGGCTTCGACCGTGTGATGATTTACCGTTTTGCCGAAGACGGTCATGGCGAGGTCATTGCAGAAGCCACTAGCCGGACAGACAGCTTCATGGGCATGCATTATCCGGCTTCCGATATTCCTGAGCCGGCAAGACGCCATTTCACGTTGAATCTGATACGCGCAATTTCAGACATTAACGCTGTGCCTTCGCCAATCCTGACCCGCGATGGTGAGAAAGCCGACACTAAATCCGGTCAACCACTTGACCTTACATATTCCAAGCTGCGTGCCGTGGCGCCGGTACATATTGAATATTTGAACAATATGGGCGTTGGCGCGAGCATGTCGATTTCGCTTGTATCAAATGACGAGCTCTGGGGGTTGGTTGCTTGTCACCACTACTCACCGCATCATTTATCGTCGAGCGTGTTGCGGTACTGCGAAATGCTGGGCAGTACAGTCTCTAAATTGCTACAAAACCTGCAGAACACAGAGATGTTGCGACGCAGTATCATGGCAGAACGTACAGTTTATGATCTGGAAATGACCGCACGTTCCAATGATGATCTACATCAGGTTGTCACCGATTACTCGAACAGCCTGATGAATATGGTAGATGCCAACAGTATGATTTTCAAGGTTGCGGGCAAACAGCTCACATTTGGAACGGTACCTGATGGAGATTTGGATTTTCACAAATTGTCATTGGATTTGCAGGACGGCGTGTCATTTACCGATCATCTTTCCTCGTTGACGGAAATGACACCTGAGCAAATCAAGTTAGCATCGGGTGCTGGCTATCTTGAGCTGTCAGAAGA
>JBAUGO010000390.1:0-9519 GCA_049679775.1 Anderseniella sp. | reverse complement strand
CTGCAATCAAAGATGTGGTATCGAGGGCGAGCCTGGCAAGATACCATCTATAATAGAGAGTCCACAGGACTACCAGCAGGCCCAAAATTGCACCAATGCCGTTTCCCATTACGCCCAGTTCCTGCAGCGCCAATATCGGCATGAATACAGCGATTATATAAACGCTGGACCAGTTATACGCGATGATATAACGGGCATAATTTCGCTCTCGTCCAATCATGTGGGCAAGGGTTACCATGATCCAGGGCCATAGAACCCACAGCAAGGCAAGCACCGACAAGGTGGCAAACCAGGACACTTCCGGTTGCGCCGGGATTGCCAGCCTGGCACTGGCTGCCGATGAGTACAGGTAAAGCGGTGCCACGAGATAAATGGCGGCAAACGATTGCCAGAAGCCAGCCTGGGTGAGATCAAGATCTTTAAGCCCGTCATCATCATTGCCAGCAAGTCGCCAACACGCTTTCAGGCTACGTACAGCATTAAGGGAAAAACTCAACGCATTGCCTCGCCAAACCAGTCATCCAGCATGCGACGGTAAACGCGTGTCAGTGCGTGAAGTTCTGCAATGGCAATATTTTCATTGGCCTGGTGGATGGTTGCATTGTTGGGCCCAAACTCCACAACCGGGCAGTAGTCCTTTATGAAACGGGCATCAGATGTTCCACCACCGGTGTCCAACTTTGGTGCAAGGCCGGTTTCTGCCTCAACTGCCTTAGCCATACAGGCTACAAACCCGCCAGGTTCAGTCATGAAGGCATCTGCCCCTTCAACTATGTTGATGTCATAAGAGCCGCCTGTAACCTGTTTTACCTTCTCACACTCCAGTTTCACCCAGTCTTTCAGGCTGGCAGCAGTGTGTTCGGTATTATAGCGAATATTAAAGCGCGCATTGGCGCTTGCCGGGATAACATTATTGGCGGGGTTACCGGTGTCAAAATTTGTAACAGCCAGCGTTGATGGACCAAAGTGGCTATTGCCCTTGTCCAGTTCGTGGCTTGCGACCCGGTCAATCAGACGCGCCAGCGGCGTGATCGGATTGAGCGCCTTGTGCGGATAGGCGGAATGTCCCTGAACGCCTTTCCAGACAATTTCAAAATGGATCGATCCGCGACGACCGATCTTCAAGGTATCTCCAAGTTCACCCGGGCAGGTGGGTTCCCCCACAAGACACACATCTGGCACCTCGCCGAGCCGTTTCAGCTCTGCCAGCATTTTTACTGTGCCATTGATGGCAATACCTTCCTCGTCACCAGTAATCAGCAGTGAGATGGAGCCTGGAAGTTGCGTAGAGTGATCCCGGCCAAACTCGATTGCTGCGGCACAAAAAGCAGCCACAGAACCTTTCATGTCACATGCACCGCGACCATAGATAACGCCATCATGGATTTCAGCTGCAAAGGGAGGATATGTCCAAAGCTCATCTGCGCCGGGTGGGACCACATCAACATGGCCTGCAAAGCAGAAATGCGGGCCATTTGTGCCAAGCCGCAGGAACAGATTGTCCACATCGGCCGTACCGTCTTCGCTAAAAGGCATTCGCACGGGCTTGAAGCCCGCTGGCGCCATCAGGCTTTCCATGTAGTCAAGCGCGCCTGCTTCGGCTGGTGTAACAGACGGGCAGCGGATAAGGGATTGAAGAATCTCTACAGGATCAATTTTGCTGGTCATGGCAATCAGCATTACCTGAAACAAAACACCCGGCCAAGTGGGCCGGGCGCATGAAGTGTCATTTTAAATATTTCTATCGTGCGATTGGGTCTTCTCCATATCGGTTTGGACCTTCAGTGCCTTCCAGCAGTCCACATTCAACAAGAACCCAGATCGTACCGATAATCGGAATAATGCCTACCAGCATCCACCATGCTGATTTGTCCCTGTCGTGATATCGTTTTCCGTAAACGCAGATGGAAGGCCAGATCAGCGCAGCCATCAAGAGGATATATCCGATCCAGAAACCAGAACCAGGCTGACCCGTTACTGGATCAATGCTGAATACTCCAAAAACACCCAGAATGGCACCGATTATCATTGAGCCAATCATTATACCCAACAAACCCAACCAGAACTTGCCGCGGCCAATACGCCCGTTCAGCGAGAGAAACAGATCCATTTCCAGACACTCCCATAATTATTGCAGTTGCCAGAGATGATTAATTCTGACGTAAGGAAAGTGATTTGAAAAGAACCCTGATTAATCTCTCAACAATTCATTGATTGATGTCTTGGAGCGAGTTTTCTCGTCCACCCGCTTGACAATCACGGCGCAGTAAAGCGATGGACCAGGTTTGCCGTTTGGCAGATCCTTGCCGGGCATCGTGCCCGCAACAACCACCGAATAAGGTGGCACTTCTCCATACATCACTTCGCCAGTAGCACGATCAACAATCTTGGTTGACTTGCCAATATAGACACCCATGCCAAGCACTGCACCTTCACGGACTATGCAGCCCTCCACGACCTCGGACCGCGCGCCAATAAAGCAGTTGTCCTCAATGATGGTGGGGCCTGCCTGCAGTGGTTCCAGAACGCCACCAATGCCAACACCACCGGACAGGTGCACATGCTTGCCGATTTGCGCACATGAACCCACAGTGGCCCAACCATCGACCATTGTGCCTTCATCCACATAGGCGCCAAGGTTCACAAATGATGGCATCAGCACAACATTTTTACCAATGAAGGCAGCGTGACGGCAAATGGCGCCAGGTACTGCGCGAAAGCCAGCCTCGCGAAACCTGTTCTCACCCCAGCCTTCAAACTTTGACGGCACCTTGTCCCACCAGGTTGCCCCGTCGGTTCCGCCATCCATGAGTTTCATGTCATTGAGCCGGAAAGACAGCAATACTGCCTGCTTCAACCACTGGTTCACGATCCAGTTGCCATCAGCCCCTTTTTCAGCAACCCGCGCCTTGCCAGTATCCAGTAGGTTCAACGCTTCCCTTACACTCTCGCGGACACTTCCGGTGGTCTTTGTGTTGATTGTGTCACGGTTTTCCCAGGCACTTTCAATGGTGCTTTGCAGATCGGCATGGCTCATTTTCAATTTCCTTTAATCGTGTTGCAGGATGTCTGCCAGAAACCCTGCAAGATCATTTGTAGAGTGGTGAACGTAGGCAGCACCTTCACCATCACCGTGAATGCGGTTGATCATGGCACCGTCATCATTTTGGTCATCACGCACCAGAACCGTCGTCATGCCAAGTGTGTGAGGAACTTCAAGGTTGCGCGCAATGTCTTCAAACATCGCAGCCCTGCCAGCATCGACATTATGTCTGGCGATGAATTTTTCATAAGGTTTGCGTTCTGGCTTTGGGATGAAGTCGGAGTGAACAATATCAAAGATGTCGTCAAACAGATGTGTTATGCCAATGTGCCTCATGACGGCGGTGGCGTGCTTGACGGTACCATTGGTGAAAACGAGCTTGCGTCCGGGCAGGGCCGCCAGATTTTCCACAAGTTGTGCGTTGGAGGGCACTGGGGAATGGTCAATATCGTGGACATAATCCAGAAAAGCGTCTGGCTCGATCTTGTGCTCTTCCATCAATCCACGCAAGGTCGTGCCGTATTTGTAGAAAAAGTCTTTCTGAATTCGACGCGCTTCAACCTTGTCCACCTGGAACAGGTTAGCGATGAACTCTCCCATGCGCACGTCGATCTGGTCGAACAAACGGCAGGATGCTGGATAAAGCGTATTATCCAGATCAAATATCCACGTCTCTACATGAGAAAAGCCAGGTGCTGACATTGTGTTATTGCCCCTTGCCGATGCGTTCTGAAATGCGGGTGCCGACGCCATGCGGGGTCAGCAGTTCAAGCAAGACGCAATGTGGCACACGACCGTCAGTGATAACCACACCTTCCACCCCGCCGCGAACAACCGATGCACAGCTTTCCAGTTTGGGTATCATGCCGCCTGAAATGGTACCATCCTTGCTGAGACGATCTATGTCAGCCAAAGTCAGTTCGGCCAAGAGGTTTTTGTCCTTGTCGAGAACCCCGGCAACGTCTGTCAGGAGCAACAACCGTTTAGCCTTCATCGCCACAGCAATAGCGCCAGCAAATGTATCTGCGTTGACATTGTAGGTGTTGCCATCGCGTGATGATGCAATTGGTGCGATGACGGGAACGGCTTCCGATTGAATGATCGTATGCAGGATCTCAGGGTTGATCTTGCCAGGGTCGCCAACAAAACCATAGTCGATGGTTTCTTCCTTGCCTGTATCGGGATTGGTGCGGGTGCGCTCATATTTTTTAGCAATACACAAGCTGCCATCCTTGCCCGAAATACCGATGGCCTTGCCACCGGCTGACTGGATGTCTGAAACCACGGAAGAATTTATTGATCCGGCAAGAACCATTTCAACAATTTCCATTGTCGCCTTGTCAGTGACGCGCAAACCATCTTCGAAACGCGATACGATGTTCAACCTGTCAAGCATTGCCCCGATTTGAGGCCCACCGCCATGAACGACTATCGGATTGAAGCCTGACAGTTTCATCTGGACGATGTCACGGGCAAACTGTTTCGAGAGCTCAGGATCAACCATGGCATGTCCGCCATATTTCACCACGATGACCTGATCATCATAGAGCTGCATAAAGGGCAAAGCTTCCGACAAGATTCGGGCAATATTCTGCGAGTCGTTGATCACTGCCATGATGTTGTCTGCCTACACTTGAAAATGAATTGCTGCGGGAAAACAGCCCTTATAACGGATGTGATGCAAAATGCGAACACAAACAGATGGCTAGCTCATAAGTCCAGCGATCTCTGCTCGCAGCTGCGGAATACCGCTGCCTTTTTCTGATGATGTGAGAATTATCTCAGGAAACGCTGCAGGACGCCTTGCTATTGCCAGGGTGGTCGCAGCCATCACCTTGTCATGTTCATCTTTCCTTATCTTGTCGGATTTGGTCAGGATGATCTGATAACTCACCGCCGCCTCATCAAGCTGATCAAGCGTCGTAAGGTCAATCGACTTTATACCGTGGCGTGCATCAATCAAAACGAACACGCGACGCAGATTGGGCCTGCCTTGCAGATATCCCATGATGATGGATTGCCACGCCTTGACCATGGTTTTTTGCGCACGCGCATATCCATATCCCGGCATGTCAACCAACGCGACAGCACCGTCTGCCAGCTCAAAAAAGTTAAGCTCGCGGGTGCGTCCGGGTGTATTTGAGGTACGTGCTATATCCTTGCGCCCCGTCAGTGCATTGAGCAGTGATGATTTGCCAACATTGGACCTACCTGCAAATGCAACTTCGAGGGGATATTCCGGCGGCAATTGTTGAAGCCTCGCTACACCCATGCGAAAAACGGTTTGGCCGGCAAACAACAGCCTGCCGCGCTCAAGTTCGTGTTCTTCATATTCCCGCATGAACGAGGTCTAGGGCCGGGTTACTTAGCCGGCCCTTCCTTCTTTTTACCCAGTCCAAGAGACTCCTTGATATTGCCAAGCAGGTTGATTTCCACTCCATGCTTTTTCATGATGTAGCTCTGCTGCAGGATCGACAGGAAGTTGTTCCATGTCCAGTACAACACAAGTCCTGCCGGAAAAGATGCCAGCAGAAACGTAAAGAACAATGGCATCCAGTTGAAAATCTGCGCCTGAATTGGATCTGGTGGTGTTGGGTTCAACCGCATCTGGATCCACATGGTGATGCCCATGAGAATGGGCAGAACGCCGATCATCAGAAACGTTGGAGGTGTAAATGACAAGAGACCGAACAGGTTGAACAGGCTTGTAGGATCAGGAGCTGAAAGGTCCTTCAGCCAGCCTATGAACGGAGCATGACGCATTTCTATGGTCACGTAGATGACTTTGTAGAGCGCAAAGAAAACCGGAATCTGTATCAGAATTGGCCAACATCCCGACAAGGGAGAGACCTCTTCCTTTTTATACATTTCCATCATGGCCTGCTGCTGCTTGGCCCTGTCATCAGGAAAGCGGGTCTTGATTTTTTCCATCTCGGGAGCAAGCTTTTTCATTTTGCTCATCGATGCATAGGATTTGTTTTGAAGCGGGAAGAAAAGAAGCTTCAAAAGTACCGTGACGATGAGGATGGCAATACCAAAGTTTCCAATCAAACCGTGGATCCAGTGCAAAACCTTGAACAAGGGTTTGGTGATGAAATAGAACCAGCCCCAATCGATCATGAGCTCAAAATTCGTTATGCCCAGCTTGGACTGATATTCATCTATCAGATAACTTTCCTTGGCGCCTGCAAACAGCCGTGATTCAAAGCTGTTGGCGCTACCAGCAGCAACGCTCAGTGGTTTTGAGGTCAGATAATCAACCTGAAAGCTGTCGATGTCTCCGAACTTCAAATGCCTCAAGGTGCCAGTAAATTCCAGCTTTTGATCAGGGATCAAAGCTGTTGCCCAGTACTTGTCGGTGATGCCAAGCCAGCCGCCGGTACTTTTGGATGTGAACGGCGTGTCCCCGTCAATTGCATTTGAATAGCTTATTTCTTCCAGCTTCTCATCAAGTACCGACAGAAGCCCTTCATGAAGCACATAGATGCCAGCTACAGCTGGTAAACCGCGACGTTGTACACGCGCAAACGGAAACAGATTTAACGGTACTGCTGTATTGTTGGCGAGGCCTTGTTTGATGGTCACCATGTAGTTCTCGTCAATCGAGAACGTTTTCGTAAATACAACGCCTTCGCCATTGTCCCATGAAAGTGTCACAGGACTTTGTGGTCCGAGTTCACTTTGTGAGGTTGCGGTCCATACAGTATTGGCATCCGGTACCTTCACGTTTTCCTTTTCAGGCACCGCCCAACCCTGTTCTGCGAAGTAAGCATTTTCAACACCCGCCGGTGACAGCAGCACGATTGTTGGCGATGTTTTGTCAACCGTTTCGCGGTACTCCTTGAGCCGCAGATCATCCAGGCGCGCGCCTGTCAGGTTTATGCTGCCGGACAATTTTGGTGTGTTGATTGCAATGCGGGGGGATTTTTCAAGCACGGCTTCGCGTGGCAATGCCGGTGCGACAACACCAGGTATACTTGCGCTGCCGGGAATTGATTGCGCTTCCTGCCCAGAAACAGATGGTGCTTGCGGGATGCCCGTGTCGCCAGTTGCGACAGTACCTGGAACAGTTTGTTGCGTTGCAGCCTGCTCCTGAATTTGCTTGAGAGCAGGTTGGCCGAAGAAAAGCTGCCAAAACACAATAACCGCCAGCGACAGCACCATTGCCAGAATAAAGTTCTTGTTATCTTGCGTCATGCTTGCCGTTCCTGGTTACCGCTGGTGCGGTGATTTTCTGTTTTGGGAGATTTTTTAGTGCGCCATGTGCGTGGCGGATCCCCATTGCCCTCATTCAATCTGCCCACGGCTACCATGATATCGCCCGTCAGACCATTGAAAGCCTGATCCAATGTTGCAGCACGCCCGATGAACACATAATCATGACCGGGCCTCAGGTCCAGTCCTGATGCAACCCTGACTGCTTCTCTCAATCGTCTCTTGATGCGATTTCGAGTAACGGCATTGCCCAGTTTACGTGTCACTGTGAACCCAATGCGAGCGGGGTGGGTGTCATCGCGCACCCGCAACTGGACCACGCACGACTTTCGTCCACACACAAGCGCTTTAGCGGCCGCAAGAAAATCCTGCCGCCGTTTCAGATGCTCAACCACTTGCAGATTTCCTGTTAACTGGCCTGCCGGGCAAATTACCTGCTGGTCCAGCAAGGCTGAAGCCACCAGTAATTCAGGCGCTCAGCTTGGCACGACCATGGGCACGGCGGCGTGCAATTACCTTGCGACCACCGACAGTTGCCATACGTGCACGAAAACCGTGACGGCGTTTACGAACGAGTTTGCTCGGTTGAAACGTACGTTTCATGTCAAATTCTCCAAGTATATGTAAGTCCAGCATTGCCTGGGCTGTACCGCTGCAAACAGATCAGCACAAGGTTCAACAGGCTTATGGACGAAATCTGAGCGCGCTTATACGGGGCAAAGGATGCTAAGTCAATTGATGCCTGTTCACTCGATGCATCAGCACTGAAGGTGCGCTGAACATGCAATCACTTGATTTCATAGCTTATCACAACGAAGTGACACCCCCTTTCGTCAGGGCAGGCAATAGATCATCATCATTGTCAAGAAAGCGCATGCTCTCGATCATGAGGCACTATTTGTATATTAATGACAATGACACGTCATCGAAGGGCATGCAGATTGACATAACCAGATGAAGAAAGAACAAGAAAAAATGTCTGACAATATTGAACAGGCCTACCTGGAGGAGGCACCTGCAGCCAAATCCAGCCTTAAGCGTTGGGCACCAGTTGCATTACTCGTCGCCGGTATCGCGACTGCCTACGCAAGCGGCGCACACAAATATCTTTCACTTGATACGATTGCTGAAAATCGAGATTCGCTGATGGCCTATGTGAGCTCCAATTACATTGTATCAATTGGTGCCTTTATGCTGACATATATAATTGCTGTAGCACTTTCGCTTCCCGGTGCTTTGCTGCTAACCATTCTGGGCGGTTTCCTCTTTGGCTGGGCCATAGGCGGCACAATCACCGTTCTTGCTGCCACGGCGGGCGGAATTTTGATTTTTCTGATTGCAAAAACCTCCCTTGGAGACGCACTCACAAGCAAGGCCGGCCCCTGGATGGAAAAGCTTTCCGGAGGGTTTCGTGAAGATGCCTTCAACTATTTGCTGTTTCTTCGTCTAGTACCGGTGTTTCCGTTCTGGCTTGTCAACATTGCCCCAGCCATAGCTGGCGTTGGACTTGGCACCTTTGCCATCACGACACTCATTGGCATCATTCCTGGAACATTCGCCTTTTCTCTTGCCGGTTCTGGGCTTGATTCAATCATCGACGCACAAAAACAGGTTTTTGATACCTGCGTTGCACAAAATGGCGCACAGAACTGCACCTTTTCACTGGATGCAGGCTCACTCGTCACTCCACAATTGCTGGCAGCCTTTGCCGCTCTCGGTGTCGTTGCAATCATACCTGTTGTTGTAAAAAAACTACGTGGCAAGAAATCTTCCTGACAAACAGTTGATTTACTAATCGGGACAAACCTGTTCGAATGAGAGTGCGAAAAGCGGCTTGAAAGGATTTCACGTGACAAATTCCCAGTTTGATATTGCCGTTATCGGTGCGGGCTCTGGCGGCCTTAGTGTGGCGGCAGCAGCAAGCCAGTTCGGTGAAAATGTGGTGCTGATTGAAAAAGGTAAAATGGGCTGTGAGTGCCTGAACTATGGCTGCGTTCCATCAAAGGCGCTACTTGCTGCCGGCAAACATGCCCATGCTTTCTCTACAGGTGTTGAGTTTGGTGTTGCGTCTCAAATCCCCAAGGTGGATTTTGCCAAGGCCATGGGCCATGTTCATGATGTCATTGCTGGTATTGAGCCGCACGATAGTCAGGAGCGCTTTGAAAGCCTGGGCGTTACCGTGGTGCGCCACCCTGCCCGCTTCGTCGATGCAGATACAATTGAAGCTGGTGGTAAACATTACAAGGCCCGGCGAATTGTCA
>JBAUGO010000389.1:0-1502 GCA_049679775.1 Anderseniella sp. | reverse complement strand
GCATGATGACGCGCCTAAGGGGAAGCTCGACCTGGTGGTGACGCTCGATTTTCGCATGTCCACGACCTGTGTCTATTCCGACATCGTTCTCCCGACCGCGACCTGGTATGAGAAAAACGATCTCAATACTTCGGATATGCACCCGTTTATTCACCCGCTGTCGGCGGCGGTGGATCCGGTCTGGGAATCCAAGTCCGATTGGGAAATCTACAAGGCGATAGCCAAGAAATTCTCCGAAATTGCGCCCGAAGTGCTGGGCGAGGAAGAGGATCTGGTGATGACGCCCATTCTTCATGATACGCCGGGAGAAATTGCACAGCCCTTTGATGTGAAGGACTGGACCAAAGGTGAAACTGACCCGGTTCCCGGCAAGACCATGCCGCAAATCACTGTTATCAAACGCGATTATCCCAATCTCTACAAGCAGTTCACCGCGCTCGGGCCGTTGATGGACAAGATTGGCAATGGCGGCAAGGGCATCGCCTGGCAGACCGCGCACGAGGTGCAACATCTGAGAGATCTCAATGGTGTGGTTACCGAAGAAGGTCTTACCAAGGGCATGGCCAGGATCGATACGGACGTCGATGCCAACGAGGTCATTCTGATGCTCGCACCGGAAACCAATGGCGAGGTGGCAGTCAAGGCGTGGGAGGCGCTGGAGAAATTTACCGGACGCGAACATGCCCATCTCGCCAGGCCGAAAGAGGATGAGAAAATCCGTTTCCGTGATGTGGTGGCACAACCGCGCAAGATTATCTCCTCACCCACCTGGTCAGGGATCGAGAGCGAGACGGTTTGCTACAATGCGGGCTATACCAACGTCCATGAACTGATTCCCTGGCGTACCCTCACCGGTCGCCAGCAGCTTTATCAGGATCATCTGTGGATGCGGGCCTTTGGTGAAGGTTTTTGCGTGTACAGGCCGCCGATCGATACCAAGGCGGTCAAGCCGATGCTCGACCGGGCGGATGGCCAGAAACATGTCGTGCTCAACTTCATCACGCCGCATCAGAAATGGGGCATCCACTCGACCTATACCGACAATCTGCTGATGCTGACCCTGTCACGTGGCGGTCCGATCGTCTGGATGTCGGAGATTGATGCGGAAAAAGCCGGACTGGTGGACAATGACTGGGTCGAGGCTTTCAACAGCAACGGCGCGCTTTGTGCCCGGGTGGTGGTGTCGCAGCGGATGAAAGAGGGGACCCTCTTCATGTATCACGCGCAGGAGAAAATCGTCAACGTGCCGGGATCGCAGATTACTGGCCAACGCGGCGGTATCCACAACAGTGTGACGCGTGCGGTACTGAAACCAACCCATATGATCGGCGGCTATGCGCAGCAGAGCTATGGCTTCAACTATTATGGCACGGTTGGCTCCAACCGCGATGAGTTTGTGATTGTTCGCAAAATGACCGAGGTCGACTGGCTGGATGGCGAAAAGGACCGGCTGCAACCCGGAGACATTCCCGGCGAACAGATGGAGGCAGCAGAATGAAAGT
>JBAUGO010000388.1:0-4642 GCA_049679775.1 Anderseniella sp. | reverse complement strand
AATCGTGTTGGCGAAGAAAATCATCAGCGGTCAATTTTCCAGCCGTGGCGCATTTGCCTGTGTTGGGCTTGTCAGCCTGGAGGAATACCTGCAAGAGCTTGAGCATCTGAAGATAACAACATGGGAGCAATAACGCTCACGCCGAGTGATATTTCTTTTCTGCCGTACCAAAATTTCCAAACTCAAATACTAGCCATATGAATGTTTGAAACAGACTCAAGCTTGGATATTTGGGGCTTGTTTGCCATATCATTCTGTGCTCCATGGTCACCATCTGGTGTCCGCATTTGCGGAAGAATCGGGAAGTCGGTGTAACTCCGACACGTGCCCAACGCTGTAATGGGGATGGTTATTGCACATGCCACTGGAGCTATCCGGGAAGGCGCATAAACCAGATGACCCTCAGTCAGAAGACCGGCCAGATATCATAGCCCGCTCCACACGGACAGTGGATCAGGGTGCACGTACGTATTGTTGGGGAACAAACAATGCCAGATTTGTCCGCGCTTGCGCAGGCGGCGCCTTTCTCTGCGTCCGAACGAGAAGCCGTCTATAAAGCCATCTATACTCGTCGCGATGTTCGCGATCAGTTTCTACCTGATCCTGTCCCTGAAGAAACCCTGCTCAAGCTTCTTGATGCCGCCCATCATGCGCCTTCGGTCGGGTTCATGCAGCCGTGGAACTTTATCCTTATCCGCTCACCTCAAGACCGTGAGCGCGTTTGGCACGCTTTTTCTCAGGCCAATGAAGAAGCTGCAACCATGTTCAAGGGGCAGCGTGAATCCACCTACCGATCATTGAAGCTGGAAGGTATTCGCAAGGCACCAATCAACATATGCGTGACGTGTGACAGAACGCGGGGCGGAAAGGTGGTGCTTGGCCGAACGCATAATCAGAACATGGATCTCTACAGCACCGTCTGCGCGATCCAGAACCTCTGGCTTGCGGCGCGTGCAGAAGGAGTCGGTGTCGGATGGGTCAGCATTTTCCGTGACGCTGATCTGAAAGTCATCCTGGAAATCCCGGATCATGTTCATATTGTAGGTTATCTGTGTCTCGGCTATGTGGACCAGCTTTATCAACGCCCCGAACTTGAGGTTAAGGGCTGGAATAAACGCTTGCCGCTGGAAGAGCTTATCTTTGAGGGTAAATGGCAGGGCGTTGGCTAGAGCTCACCCAACGCAGGAACCAAATCGCCAATCCCATCACTGACAGTAGAAGTGCCAGAAGGCTGGCCAAGCTGGCTGGATGGCGCAAAATATCCGACCATACAGGCCTGACCAGTGTTGCGGTGTCATATGGAACTGCGCTGTAATTGCACATCTCAAGAGCTGAGGAAAACATCAGCATGTCAAAATCCACGCGCCGGACCAGATCATCGGCTGCAACATTTGTGGGGTCTTTATCCATCCGCAATAACAGTTCACGCAATGCCGCCAGATAAGCGTGGCTACAGGCATTGAACGGGCTTGCCTCGTCCGAGATGCTGCCGGGTACCAGCCCCCAAAGACAATACACCCGTTGAGATTTGGCATAGTTCAGCACACGCTGGAAGTCACTCGTAGGCGATGGTTGGCTTTCAGCAAGGGCAAGGATATCTCGGGTATACCTGAAGATAACAGGCATCTGACCGTGCGTGATCTCAGTAATTGGAATGCCAGCTACCGAACCCTTGCCCTGTTTGGAATCGTGAGCCACGGCCGGAAGCGACACAGCTAGCAAGATGATGAGAGCGGCCAACATTCTTGCCATGCTTGCAATCACCGATTTGGATTGAATACCCTTTATCATGCCTTCAGACGGGTCAGCTTGCGGCAGTGCGACGATTGTGTCGGTGCTCAAGCAGGCGCTCGGCAATGATGCCAAAGCCAAAAGCGATCACCGACCAGAGCACCAGATGAGTTCCCAATGTCGCTATCCTGAAATTTTTTATCACAAGCGGGTCGAAACCTTCAGGCATCTCGTTGATTGACGGCAAGGCAGTGAAGGTGAGGGCGGTCAAGCCCACAAATACTGCCCCCGCGATCAGGCTTGCGACCCAACCTCCACGGCTGTTCCAAAGTTGTCTCGCTATCAAAATGGTAATTGCCATAATGATGACTGACGCCACCAGGAGAATGAAAAAGAACGAGGTGCGCGCTGCGATCGTGTCATCGAACCCGACTGCAGGTGGATTGGCTGGATATTTAAGCCAGGGGATCAGTCCGGTGGAAACAAATGCCGCCATACCCAGAAGCGCGGCCGTGGCGCGAGCGCCGATATTGCCAAGGCGACCAAAGGCAAGCGCAAAGACAATCGCGAACATGCCCCCAACAGCCGCTCCATAAGCAATCATGCCTGTTGCCAATCCAAGGCCAGCCTGGGTTTCACGTGTTACCACAGGTGGTTCGTCGACCACGGGAGTGTTGCTGGCAGCCGCTGCCGCTGCGTTGACCTTGTCTTCATAGGCAATAGCAAGGTCCACCTGTGGTTCGCCAAAGATATAGGCAAAGACAAACGCAATAAACCCTGCGACTGCGCCGACAATCATGCCGCGCAGCAAAAGCGATCCAGTCATGTCAGTATCCCTTAATGGCAGGGAAAGCCAAGCAGGTGGCGAGCGTCATGAACAAATTCATGGACCATTTCGCCTTGTACCATCGCCGTTGCACCTTGTTCAGCACCAACGAAATACAGAAACATTGCGAACAGCAACATTCCAAAAATGGCCCAAGGCAGTGATTCTTTTACCGGGATCGGTGCAATTGCAACGTCTACTGTAGTCGCGTACGTCATATTATACTCCTTGGGATTGCGCGTCCCGTTCAGGATTGCTTTGTTTCAGAAGGGGCTGACTCTCGCCCGAGCGAATACAGCGGCGCGACCGTGCCGGGTTTGCACCGGCTTCCTTCTACTTGGACGTTGAATGATCTATCGTGATAAGTCAATCCTCATTCATGGCGCTGGGATGTTTTGGATAATGACAGGAGGTACTTGTGACACTGCTGCTGACACTTATTGCACAGGGCCCAACCTTGGCAACACGACAGGCAAGTTTCCCGTCAGATGAGCCATTGCTGGACGACAAGCAGCCATCTGTGAGTACTTCATCATGGCGTAGTCGCAAGGTCTTGAGTAGTCCAAAGATTGCCTGCCTTCAGACCGCACAGCTCCTTGGGCTTAATGCTGAGGTGGATCATGAGTTACGTGATCTGGATTTTGGGAACTGGTCAGGTCTTTCATTGACAGAAGTTGCGCAACACAATCCTGAAGCAATGGAGCGCTGGATTTCAGATGCTGCCTTTGATGGCCATGGAGGTGAAAGTCGTGAATGCATGTCACGCCGCATGGCAGGTTGGCTCGACCAGATCAAGGAAGCCGACGAACATGTCGTTGCCGTGACCCATTCCGCCTTGATAAAGACCTTGGTCATGACTGTCTTGAATGCACCTGCGCCTGCGTTCTGGTCAATTGATATCGGGCCTGCGACGGTTTGTGATTTTCGCCATGATGGACGCAGGTGGGCCCTGCGGTCGCTTGGATGCCCTTTGCCGGCATGAACTCCAAACAAGGCTATGTCGTCTCGCGGCGCAACAAATAGGTATCCATGATCCAGCCATGCGCAGCCCGTGCCCTGGCGCGCGTTTCGAGGATGCGTGGCCCTGCTTGTTGTAAGGGGCCGCTTTCAAGGACCTGTTCCGGCATGCCCAGAAACCCACCCCACCAGATGGTCAAGCCATCGACCAAGAGTGACTGGAAACTACACTGGCCATCGAGCATCACGACAATGGTCTCGGCTCCGTCTGGCCAGCCATGGTCACGTAGACGACGTCCCGTTGTAACAGTCACCGCGCCGTTTACCGTGTTGAATGGAATGCCATGCGCACTGGTCAGTGCCTGCAAGGCGGTGATGCCCGGTACAACCCGTATTATGGGTTTAGGTTTCAGGCGATCGGCGATACGCAGCGTACTGTCATAGAGGCCGGGATCGCCCCAGACCAAAAGCGCAACCGGTCCATCAGGTGCTGATGACAGGGCCTGCTGCCAGCGTATCGCAATCTCGTCATGCCAAAGGTCAACCCGATCAGCATAGGGGACGGTCTCATCTCGCACGGGCATGTCAAATTCGATCATCTGCGCTTTGGCTCCGGCTTCCTGCAAGATGGCATGGCGCAGATGGGCAAGGTCTTCCTTACCGTTGCCTTTGCGTGGGATCAGCACGCTGGCCGCGTCTCTCAGGGCCTTTATTCCTTCAAGCGTTACGTGACCTGGATTGCCGGTACCGATGCCAATCAACCAAAGCTCAGTCAATGTCATCCCCCATATCTGCCAGTGGCCCGTAAAGGATCAGGGCAGGTTTGTCACTCATCTCGTCACCCAGATGGCGTGCCAGATCGCCCAGCGTTGTGCGATGAACAACCTGTTCAGGCGTGGAAACCGCTTCAGCAAGAATAGCCGGGGTGTCGAGGGGCAAACCATGTTGCTCAAGTGCCTGAAGAAGTTGTGGAAAGGTGCGTTTGCCCATGAAAACAACCGTGCAGGCTGACGGATCTGCCAGGGCGCGCAGGTCAATACTCTTGGGCAAGGAACCACTGGCGTCATGACCCGTCACAAATTGAACGCGCTGCGCGGTCAGGCGCCGCGTCAAGGGGATGCCACAGCT
>JBAUGO010000387.1:0-2046 GCA_049679775.1 Anderseniella sp. | reverse complement strand
CAGCCAACCTCAAGAAGATGACGGAAGAGGACAACGATGTTCTGGTAGGCCGGATATGTCTTCAGTACAAGCCAATCGCTGGCTATCTCTTTGGTGATGCTGAATGGACGATTTCTGAAGCAGTTGCGCAAAGGCCACGTCAAGGTCTGGTTCTGAACTGCAGCAACTGCTGATCTTATAAGTTATGCAAACTTGACAGGTCTCGAATGCGCAAGCATTCGGGGCCTTTACTTTTTGCGCCCCTGCCTCCAAACAAACTGAACAGTCTGGCTGTGCAGACTATTGTAGATTGGGTCCATGGGACAAAACCCGAGCACAACAAGTGATGTAGCAACGACGCGGATGGCAAAAGCCTTGCTTGTCTGGTCCCTGAGTGCACTTGCCTTTGGATATGCCTTTTTTCAAAGGGTTGCACCCAGCGCCATGGTGCCGGAACTGATGGCGGATTTTGCCGTTTCAGGTGCAGTCCTGGGACAATTATCAGCCTTGTATTTCTACCCTTACGCGTTGATGCAATTACCTATTGGTGCGCTTCTGGACCGCTATGGCTCACGCTTGATGCTCACTATTGCGTTGTTGCTGGCAGGCGCAGGCAGCGTCACTTTCGCCCTGTCAACCTCCGTATCTCAGGCTTATGCAGGCCGTTTCATGATTGGGTCCGGATCTGCTGTCGGTTTCATTGCCAGCCTGGCTCTGGCAGGAAAATGGTTCCACCCTCGTCACTTTGCGCTGTTGACCGGTTTGGCCATGTTCTTTGCCATGATGTGTGGCATGGCAGGTCAAGCTCCGCTTGCTCTTGCTGTCAATCTTTATGGCTGGCGCGAGACAATGTTGTGGGCAGGTGGCTTTGCGGTTCTGCTGGCACTGCTTGTGGCACTCATCGTGCGGAACTCTCCTCAACCTCATGAAGCCAGTCATGCAAACGATACCAGCTGGTCTGAAATCTGGATCGGCCTGAAGAAAACCATGCGACGTAATGAAATATGGCGCCTGGCTATTATCGCCATGGCCATGTCGGGTCCGATGCTGGCGCTTGGCGGGTTGTGGGGTGTGCCGTTCCTGTCAGCTGCATATGGCCTGGATCGGGCCACAAGTGCCTTCTATACATCCTTTACCTTGCTTGGCTGGGCATTTGGAGCCCCGTTCTTTGGCTGGCTTTCGGACCGTATCAGTCGAAGAAAACTGCCCCTCGTGGCGGGAGCAAGCTTGAACTTCATATTGATTGCTCTCATTGCCTTTGCACCGGGCACAAGCTTGCCAGTCATGGTCGTCATGCTGTTTTTAACCGGTTTCACCGGCGGTTGCATGGTTGCCACTTTTGCGCTGGCAAGAGAGGTTTCTCCCAAAAGCACGCACGGCACAGTCAGCGGGTTGATCAATGGCATGACCGTTGGTGCCGGAGCCATACTGCAACCCATCATTGGATGGGTCCTCGATATGCGCTGGGATGGCACCATGGTGAAAGGTGCGCGCATTTATGCTGGCACAGACTATAATATCGCGTTCATTTGCCTAGTTTTATGGGTTGGTATTGGCATGGCGTTTACGTTCACCTTGCGAGAAACCCATTGCCGATCCGTCGTAACAGACAAATAGCTCAGTTCGGCACCCAGGTTTTCAACGGTAGTCCCCGTTTGATCCAGCCAGGCCCGACACTGGACCCGATCATGCCTTCTGATACATCTATGATATTCGAAAACCCGGCCGTTGCCAAAATCAGGGACATGTGAGCGCTTCGCCCCCCAGTTGCACAAATGAGTGCAAGCTGTCTTGTCCGGTCACCACCCAAAGCTTCGGAAAGGTTTCGGACAAAACCAGCCTCATGCATGGATATGGCCTTGGCAGGCTCGGCCAATCCGGTTTCACGCCATTCTGCGCGAGTGCGTATATCCACAAGAACAAGCTCACCCCGATTGGCGGCTTCCAGAGCCTCCGGAGCGGACATGACGGTTGAAGAGGTCGCGGAGGTGACTGGCAATAAAGAAACCAGCGCCAATGCGAAACCTGAGGCCAGAATGATGCGTCTATTTGTTTTCATGACGCCTT
>JBAUGO010000386.1:0-6695 GCA_049679775.1 Anderseniella sp. | reverse complement strand
CAAAAAGGGACTGCCATCGGAAATGGCACTGCTCAATCTGTTTGACCCTCGAACAGGTATGCCGCGCGCCATTATGGACGCAACCTTGATCACCGATGCTCGCACTGGTGCCCTGAGCGCAATTGGTGCAAAATATCTGGCGCGTAAGGATTCGAAAATTCTTGGCCATGTGGGTGCGCGTGGAACTGCCTACTGGAATGTGCGCCTCCTCAATCACCTGTTTGATTTTGACGAAATTCGCGTTCATTCGAGACGACCCGAAAGCCGCGAGGCTTTTGCCGCAAAGCTGCAAGCAGACCTTGGCAAGAAAATTACTGTTACCGACAACTGGCGCGATTGTCTGGAGGGTGCAGATATCATGGTCGAGGCCTCCAGGCTCAACGAACGAGAAGAACTGTTCAAGGCTGATTGGGTCAAACCGGGTGCATGCGTCATTCCATATGGCACCGTGTCCGCTCTGGACATCAACATGACATCGATCATGGACAAGGTGGTGATTGATGATTTCAGCCAGTTCCGCGCAGGCAAACTTGGTGCGCTACGTCCACATATTGATGCAGGTCTTATCAGCGAAGAGACAGTCTACGGTGAATTGTGCCAGATCGTGACCGGGGCAAAACCGGGCCGTGAAAGCGAGAAGGAGAAAACCCTGTTCTGGCATCGCGGTTTGTCGTTATCAGATATTGCGCTTGGCGCAGCCATGCTGGAAAAGGCACAAGCGCTTGGTATTGGCCAGCAACTCGTCTACAGATAGCTCGTCCCCAGCCCGCCCATCAAAACGAGCTCACAGGCAATAACCTCCACTTCACGCCCAAGGGGACGGTCATCCTCAATGAATAAACTGTGTTCGCGCACCAGGGCATGAGCAGCCATTACTCTTGGTGCTACGCGATCAGGCCTGGCAAGATCTATGGCTTGCGCGCCAGCTATCAGTGCGTAGCTTGTCAAATAGCCCATTTGTTCGCAAAGCTGCAAAAGCTTCGTTGCTGCCAAAGGTGTAAATGTGGCGGCATCCTCGACCCCATTTGCATTGTGGCTTGGCAGAATGGGAGTTGAATTTGACAGATGCAGGATATTGGCCCTCAAGGCTTCGATCGGTTTTAGCAAAGGTCCGAACCCTGCACGGTCGGTTGCGCTGGATGACAGCAATGGCGGCAGATCAGACATTTCGGCAGAACAAAGCCTGTGCATCCTGGACACCATATCCGTGGCAACTGCCGCCATGGCCCGGGCAACAAGGTCCAAAGCCTGAGTCAGCCAAGGAGTATGGTAATTACCGGTAGACACGATGCGACCTTCATCCAGAAATACTACCGGATTATCTGGTGCATGATTGATCTCGACCGTCAGCGCAGTTTCCAGGATCTCAAGGGCTGCCTGAAGACTGCCATTGGTCTGGATAGAAGAACGGATCGAAACCGGATCCTGCAAACGCCTGGCAGCTCCTTCATCAAATAATCCACTGCCTTCAAGGTAGTGTCTCAATCTGGTGGCTGTTTCAACCTGACCAGGTTGAGGGCGCATCGTGGCTGCAGGTATCAGAACAGGTGACAGGTTGGCACGAAAACCTTCCATGACCATTGCAACGCTCATGTCCGCGGCTTTAAGCAAGGTCCGCGCCTTGTGAGCAGCAAGACACGCCATCGAAACGGAATGGGCCGTGTTATTGCACAGCACCAGTCCATCCTTGGGACCAAGTTGAACCGCTGCCAATCCACACGTATCCAGCGCTGTTGCAGCCGGTACACGCTTGCCATCCACAAGCGCATCGCCCTCCCCAGCCAGTGCAAGTGGTAGCGCCGCCATGACCACGAGATCTCCTGCACCTATGGAACCGGTTGCCGCCATGGCTGGAGTAAAACTCGCATTCAAGGCATCTGCCAAAGCACCTGCAATATGTGCCGAAGCACCTGCCTCACCGCTCAACAAGGTATTCAAGCGAACCAACATGGCAGCACGCACTGCACTGTCAGGCAACAGCGGACCCACTGCCTGCGCCCTTGCCCGGACAGTCCTGATCGAAAAATCTGCTGCCTGCTCCCGGCTCAGCATTTCAGTGGCGCGCAAACCCAGTCCCGTCGTTAATCCGTAAGCGGCAATGCCTTCATCAAAATAGCGCTCCACCACAGCGCGGCCTTGCTGTATAGCTTGCTCACATGAACTGGAAATCTCAACTTTTCTGCCACCATCGGCAACGTCAATAATGTCTGCTACAGTCAGTGACCGCCCTGTGAGCATCAGGGGATTGCCTTCATTCCTGGAGTTGGTGATGCCTGAGAGCAAGCGTTGGAGATTAATCACGGCACGCTCATGAGTGCCCTTCATGATCGGTTTACTGGCTTGTGTAGCGAGCACCGAAAACGTCAATCGATTACCATCAACCTTGATCAGGTCAACTGACAGTTCGATCGGCTTGTCAGGCAAGGCCGCACCAACATGAGCCATGTTAAAATTCACGCCAACGCTGGCTTCGCCCTCCTCAAAAAGATGATGCGTGGCATTGTGACATGCCATCTCAAGATACCCGATGGTGGCAGGCGACGAGACCACATCAACACCTGTATTGCCGATAGCAGAGGCAAGATCCGATGGACCTGCCCAGACACGCTCGGTGTGTTTGAGACCTGAACATACTGGCTTCATCAATAAACTCTTCTTCTAGACATGATCATAATCCTCGATGTAGTGACGCACGACATCGTCCAGCGATTGATCTTTTTTCAAACCCAGCGCCAGCGCACGGCTGTCGTCGGTTGCAACAGGCCATGACCCGACGATGGCTTCGACAAATGGATCAGGCTTCACCGTGATTTCACCAAGCTTGCGATTGTGGGCAACCCGTTTCAATGCGGCAATCATGTCTGCCACTGTCACGTCCATTGAAGGAAGTGAGACAGCACGATCATCACCAAGATTTTCTCCTGGCAAGTCGTGCAACGCGACAATGCCATCAACAATATTACGATATCCCAGCACCGGCATCACCGTATCAAGACTGACCGGCAGCACATAGTCCTCCCCTTTCAAAGGTTCGCGGAACACGCCAGACGCAAATGAGGAGGCAGCTGCATTCGGCTTACCGGGTCTGATGATGACAGTTGGCAACCGCGCTGATCGACCATCCAGAAACCCCTTGCGTGTGTAATCATTCAACAACAGTTCACACGCGGCCTTGGTGGCGCCATATGTTGTTTGCGGTGTTTGTTTGCCATGATCGCCCACCACACTTGGCATGTGCTGACCACCAAACACGGCAATGGATGAAGCAAACACAAGTCGCGGCTTTGAGGCTCTTGCACGCAACGCTTCAAACACGTTCAACCCGCCAGTCAGGTTGACCCGGATTGCCATGTCAAAGTCCTTCTCACCACCCCCTGAAACCACCGAAGCCAGATGGAACACCGAGATATCATCACAATCGATCAACGCGTCCACTGTGGCCTTGTCAGAAATGTCTCCCGTAATGACCCTCACTTCGCCATCCAGATCCATTGGCAAGCTGGAAGGTGCTGACACGTCAAACAGCACCATCTCGTCAACCTGGGTTTGCGTACCATCAAGCCCAATGAGGGTGCGCCTGTCCAGAATGCGGCGCGCCAGCCTTGCGCCAAGGAAACCGGTTCCCCCGGTTATCACCACTTTCATGTGTGTTGCCTTCCCGCCACATTAATTTGAGACTGAATGTGATTTATGCAGCCCGTAGAATCTGCCACATTACAGGCAAGTATAGAAACACAATTTCAAACAGGAGAGCGCTTCTATGGCAGGCAGACTGAAAGGCAAGACCGCACTGGTAACGGCTGCGGGCATGGGTATGGGAAGAGCTGCTGCAATTGCGCTGGCGCGTGAAGGCGCGAAGGTGTTTGCAACCGACATCAACAAGGAAGCTCTGGCCGAAACCAAGTCCATGGCGCGTGGCATTCGCACCTTTATTCTTGATGTCACAAAGCCAAAACAGGTCGCTAGAGTTGTCGAAAAAACAGGACCCGTAGACATCCTGGTCAACTTTTCCGGGTTCGTTCATCACGGCACCATCCTGGACTGTGACGATGCTGCATGGGATTTCTCGTTTGAGCTAAACGTGAAATCACAATACCGGATGGCGAAAGCTGTCCTGCCAGGCATGATCGGAAAAGGTGGCGGATCAATCATCAACATGGCCTCAGTCGTTTCCTCCATAAAGGGCGCGCCATCACGTTTTGTATATGGCGCCACCAAGGCTGCCGTTATCGGCATGACACGCTCAATTGCCACAGATTTCGTCAAGCAGGGCATTCGCTGCAATGCCATCTGCCCCGGCACCATAGACACCCCTTCATTGCGTCAACGTATGGAAACGCTGGGCAAGGAAATGGGTGGATACGACAAGGCTCGCGACTGGTTTTTGTCGCGCCAGCCAACGGGCAAGCTGGCTGACGCCAGTGACGTTTCAGGATTGGTCGTATGGCTGGCATCAGACGAGTCAACATTTGTGACAGGCCAAAACCACATTATCTGCGGCGGCTGGTCTCTTTAGTTTATGGAGCGGCAGGGTTTACTCTGCTGCTGTTGCTTCTTCCTGGTTCTCTCCGGCGATGAAACCACCGGATTGCCTGGCCCATAGGCTTGCGTAAAGCCCGCCTTGCTGCAGTAACTGTGCATGCGTGCCCTGCTCGACGATAGCACCCTTGTCCATCACAACAAGCCTGTCCATGGCTGCAATTGTAGACAGCCGATGGGCAATGGCGAGAACAGTCTTGCCCTTCATCAAGGTTTCAAAGCTTTCCTGAATGACAGCTTCAACCTCAGAGTCCAGTGCACTGGTCGCCTCGTCCAGGATCAGGATAGGTGCGTCCTTCAGCAACACGCGCGCTATTGCAATACGTTGACGCTGACCGCCGGACAACTTGACACCGCGCTCACCCACATGACTGTCGTAGCCTGTTCGTCCCTGTAAATCCTCAAGGCCTGGAATGAAGCCATCCGCTGCAGCACGACGCGCAGCCTCCATGACCTCCTCAAGGCTCGCCTCTGGTCGGCCATAACGAATATTGTCGGCAATTGAGCGATGCAGCAAGGAAGTGTCTTGTGTCACCATGCCTATATTGGCACGCAACGAACTTTGCGTAACCTCGGCAATGTTCGTTCCATCGATCCGGATGCTGCCCCTTTCCAGATCGTAAAACCTCAACAGTAAGGATACCAGCGTTGACTTGCCAGCACCTGAGCGCCCGACTATGCCCAGCTTCTCACCTGGTTTTACCGTCAGGTTCAGTGCATCAATGACGCCCTGATCAAGCTGTTCCCGGTTCTTGCCATAATGAAAACCTATGCCGTCGAATACAATTTCACCACGCGACACTTTGATGGCAGGAGCGCCAGGCACATCGACAACTGACCTTGCCCGCGAAATTGTTTCGATACCATCCTGCACCACGCCAATGTTTTCAAACAGCCCCGATACTTCCCACATGATCCAGTGCGACATACCCTTGAGCCGCAAGACAAGGCCGATTGCAAAGGCAATGGCACCGGCGGAAATCGCATTGATGGACCATAACCACAAAGCGGTAGCCCCAACCCCAAAAAGGTTCAGTGCGTTCAACACATTGAGAGATGTGATGAGCAAGGTCGACAAACGCATCTGCTGATGCACGTTTTCCAGGAACGGTTCCATGCCGGCGCGCGCATACTTGTCTTCAAACTCGGTGTGAGCAAACATCTTCACGGTCGGAATATTGGTATAACTGTCAACTATACGCCCCGTTACCAATGAACGCGCATCTGCCTGTTGCTTGGAAACCCGCTTGAGCTTGGGGACGAAATAATAAAGTGCCAGACTATATCCTATGAGCCAGGTCACCATCGGTACTGCCAGACGCCAATCAGCAGCACCGAACAGCACCACCGCCGATATGAAATAAACCAATACAAAAATAAAAACGTCTGCGGTTTTGAGTACACATTCACGAACAGCAAGTGATGATTGCATTACCTTGGTTGCAACGCGACCTGCAAAATCGTTTTGAAAAAACTCCAGCGACTGGCGCAATACATAACGATGCGCCTGCCAGCGGATCAACATCGGATAATTTCCCATCAGCGTTTGATGCAGGACGAGCTCATACACAAAATTCAACAGTGGGTTGAGAACCAGAACCAGCACGGCCAGCAAAGCCAGTTCCAGCCCATAATCATGAAAGACGGTTTGCGGTGTTGTCTTGGCCAGCCAATCAACAACCGAGCCTAGAAAGGCAAACAGGGAAACCTCGATCATCGCAACAATCGCGGCTATGACGGAAGTCAACAATATCCATGGCCAGAATGGTTTTGTGTAATGCCAGATGAACCCGCCCAGACTGGCAGGCGGCATCTGCGCTTCCTCATCAGGAAACGCTTGCGTTCTGTTTTCAAACCATTTGAACAGACTATTCAGCACCAGGATAAGCCTTCAAAAATCCCACAATGCCAAATTATACGAAATTTTGCGACACTTTGCTCACACTGCTGCATGGCTGCCATGCGTGGCTCACCTTAATCCTTGGCAAGGCAGACGCTGTAGCTATCCGGCTTGCCGGAAAATCAGTTGGTCAGGACTACCTTGCCGCCAAGTAGACCAGGAGGGACAGGGACATCCGTTGCATCATAATTGGAGTTCAGCGTCACGTTTGGTCCTTCATACACATTCAACTTGTTGATGATAAATGCCGTATAAG
>JBAUGO010000385.1:0-1526 GCA_049679775.1 Anderseniella sp. | reverse complement strand
TCTGAGGCCCCAGAAAAAACGGCTCAGGATGATGAACTTGATAGGATGACCTGACAAAAGCCGGCGTGCCTTTTCAGTGCGTCTTTTGAGGGTTTCATTGCGAGCGATCATTTTGGGTCCGAACAGTTTGAAAACCTGATAACTGATCTGGTCACCTGTGGTTGCACCTAAAAAGGCAATGACGATCACCCATACCAGGTCAATCAGACCCTGACTTGCCGCCAGCGATGCCAGAAGCAAAGCTGTTTCGCCTTCCATGACGGTGCCCGCAAAAAGCAGCCAGTAGGCATTATTTACAAGGGCATCCATCATATGGAATTGCGTTCCAATAATTCATGTGGCAGTGTGGGTGGGTAGATTTTCATGAATTCCACTGTTGATTGCGGTCCAGGTGATTTACCGACTGATGGCGATTGATCCGCATCGTGGAACAACTACGTTTAACTAGCTGAAACTGACAACTTGAATCGAGTGATGTTTATGCTTGAAAATAATGCATTGGACAAGGACAGGGAAGCTGCGCGTCGACAGGAAGTGCGTGTGCCGAGCAAGGACATATTGCGCGCTTCAGGGCAGGTGCAATCGCTGAGCCGCGCCTTGAAGTTGCTGAATTCACTGTCTTATCATGCCTCCGGTCTTTCATTGTCCGAGGTAGCTCATGAAGTTGGGCTACCAAACTCAACTGCACATCGGCTTTTGACCACACTGCAGAATGAGCGATATGTGCGTTACGATAATGAGCGTTCCGTCTGGTTGATCGGAGTTCAGGCGTTTCGTGTGGGATCGGCATTTGTGCGTTCGCGTGATCTGGTCACAATTGCTCGCCCTTATATGCGCAGGTTGATGGAACAGGCTGGTGAGACGGTCAACCTCGGCATTGCTGACAGGGGTGAGATTGTCTATCTGGCCCAGGTTGAGTGCCAGAAAATGATGCGTGCAATTGCAGGTCCTGGTGGTAGGGCGAAAATGCATTGTTCCGGCATTGGCAAGGCAATCTTGTCATATACACGCCCGGAAGCCGTTCAAAAGCTGCTGAATGGTAATGAACTGAGCCGTGAAACATCACATACGCTCACCTCGCTCAAGTCCCTTCTTGAGGATCTGGAGGTTTCCAATCAGCGTGGTTTTGCCATCGATGATGAGGAAAACGCCATTGGGTTGCGCTGTGTCGCGTCGGTCATTTTTGATGAACACGCAGAACCATTGGGCGCTATTTCAGTTTCTGGACCCTCTGCAAGGGTCACAGATCAACGGATTGCCGCACTCGGCGAGCTTGTCAACAAGATAGCACGCGATATAACCGCTGAACTGGGCGGCGTTCATAAAAAGCAATGATGCTGATATCAGTTGAATATGCCGCAACGAAACCGTATCGCCTAGATATCACATGACAATTTTAAGCCAGGAGGGGTTTATTCTATCTTGACTGGTCAACAAGACACGTTCGGAAAGTGCAAATAATGATAGATAAGCAAGAGGTCATTCAGGCCCTGTCAAAAGTCCGTGGCCCCGATCTGGAGGGCGAT
>JBAUGO010000384.1:0-5772 GCA_049679775.1 Anderseniella sp. | reverse complement strand
GAATATGAGCTAGGCGTCATCACTGGTATGGATTTCCCGGGGTACTTCCTGATCGTTGCCGATTTCATCAAATGGGCAAAACAGCAGGGCATTCCAGTAGGGCCGGGGCGTGGTTCTGGGGCTGGTTCAGTGGTCGCATGGGCGTTGACCATCACCGATCTTGATCCACTCAAGTTCAATCTGGTTTTTGAGCGCTTCCTCAATCCAGAACGTGTCTCGATGCCTGACTTCGATATCGACTTTTGTCAGGACAGGCGTGATGAAGTCATCGCCTATGTTCAGAAGAAATACGGCGTTGGCCAGGTTGCCCAGATCATTACTTTCGGAAAGCTGCAGGCGCGTGCCGTCTGCCGGGATGTAGGGCGTGTGTTGCAAATGCCTTATGGCCAGGTGGACCGGTTGTGCAAGCTGATCCCCAATAATCCGGCCAATCCGGTCACACTTCAGCAGGCAATTGATCTTGAACCGCGCTTACAGGAGGAGCGCCGTCAGGATGAGACGACGGCCGCCATGCTTGAAATTGCGCTGAAGCTCGAAGGTCTATATCGCCACGCCTCAACCCACGCAGCAGGCGTTGTGATTGGGGATCGACCACTGGAAGAGCTGGTGCCGCTTTATCGCGATCCGCGTTCGCCCATGCCGGTCACCCAGTTCAACATGAAGCTTGTGGAAAAGGCGGGGTTGGTCAAATTTGACTTTTTGGGGCTGAAAACGCTGACTGTGCTGGACAAGGGCATGAAGCTTCTGGCGCAGCGAGGCATAAAGATTGATTTGGCGGCATTGCCGCTGGACGATGAACCCACTTACGATATGCTCAAACGTGCTGAAACAGTGGGCGTGTTCCAGCTGGAAAGTTCGGGCATGCGGGATCTGATCAGGAAAGCGAACCCCGGCAGTATCGGCGACATCACTGCTCTGGTGGCGCTTTATCGCCCCGGCCCGATGGAAAATATTCCCAAGTACATTGCTTCCAAGAAGGGCGACGAAAAGCCCGAGTTCCTGCACGAGGTCATTACCCCGATCACGAAAGACACTTACGGGGTCATCATCTATCAGGAGCAGGTTCTGCAGATCGCCCGGGTGTTGTCAGGATACACCCTTGGTGAAGCCGATATTCTGCGCAAGGCGATGGGCAAGAAGATCAAGTCCGAAATGGACGAACAGCGCGCCAAGTTTGTCGAAGGGGCAGTGGCGAAAAGTGTGGATCGCAAACAGGCCGACTTCATTTTTGATCTGGTGGCAAAGTTTGCAGGTTACGGTTTCAACAAGGCACATTCGGTCTGTTACGCTGTTATCGCCTATCATACGGCGTGGTTGAAGGCCAATCATCCGGTTGAGTTTATCGCTGCATCAATGTCGCTGGACCGGGGCAATACTGACAAGCTGCTGGTGTTCAAGCGCGAGGCGGACCGGTTGGGCGTTGTGATGAACCCTCCCAATGTCAACAAGTCTGGCCTTGATTTCACCGTCAAGGACGGCGCCATCCAGTATTCAATGGCTGCGTTGAAAAATATGGGTGAACAGGCGGTCGAGCATATCGTGGCTGTCCGTGAAGAGGATGGTCCATTCAAGTCTCTGGGTGATTTTGCTCGTCGGGTTGATCCGCGCATGGTCAACAAGCGCGCGCTGGAATCGCTTGCGAAGGCTGGCGGCTTTGATGAACTTAACCCAAATCGTGCTCAGGTATTGGGCGGCGTTGAAGCCATTTTGGCAATGGCGAACCGTACCGCAACCGAAGCCGAAATCGGCCAGAACGACATGTTTGGTGGCGGCGGAGGCGGTGTTGATGAATTGCCATTACATTCGGTTGAACCGTGGTTGCCCATGGATCAGCTTGCACAGGAGTTTGAAGCGGTCGGATTCTATCTGTCTGGTCATCCCCTCGATGAATATCTCTCCATCCTTCCCAAGCTGAATGCAGACACGTGGGCAAGCTTCCATGCCAAGGCCCTCAAAGGGGCGTCGGCTGCCCGCCTGACGGGTACGCTAACCTATAAACAGGAGCGCCGCGCCAAATCGGGCAACAAATTTGCCTTTATCGGGTTTTCTGATCCGACGGGCCAATATGAATGTGTCTGTTTTTCAGAGACCCTGAATGCGTCACGTGAGTTGCTTGAATCTGGCAAACCTTTGATGGTCAATGTCGAGGCCGATGTGGAAGGTGAAGAAGTCAAGCTCCGGCTGCAAGGTGTCCAGTTGCTTGATGAAAAGGCTGACCGGATAGAGCAGGGCCTCAAGATTTTCGTATCTGATGCCAAGCCGCTGAACTTGCTTAAGTCTCGATTGGGCAATGGAGGAGGTGCGCCTGTTCATCTCATCATGCAATTGCCTGATGCGCAGGAGGTCGAGTTTGTGCTGGGTCGCAAGTTTACCGTCAATCCGAAAATAAAAGCAGCCATAAAGGCAGTGCCGGGGGTAGTGGACGTTCAGGACTTCTAACAGGATTTGACTGTGTCTGACTGTAGCAGAGGACGGATCTATGGATGAGTTTTACTGGATTATAATTCTGGCCGTCATTTTCCTGCTTGCACCTATTGTCCTGGCGATAGTTGCCATGAGCAAGGTGGAGAGGATCAGTCGTGACCTTTTCAAGATGCGCAACGAGCTGACCCAGCTTCGGGCCATGGCGGCGGAAATTTCTGCTAAAGAACAAGCACAAACTGCTGTGAAGGCTGAAGAAAAGCCTGTTGAGCAAAGTGCCGTCGAACAAAAATCAGCTACCAAAGTGGCTGCGATTGCTGCCAATGATGAAAAACTTGTTGAGTCAGATTCAGGCTCTATAAAGGCAAAGGATGATGCCCTTGCCGCGCGTGCCAGTCTGGAAGAAAACCTCACGGGCAAGTGGTTCATCTGGATTGGTGCAATCGCCATTGCCCTGGCCGGGTTGTTCCTCGTCAAGTATATGTCAGATGCCGGTTTGCTCGGTCCGGGCATGAGGGTGATATTGGGGCTGTTGGGTGGTGCTGCCCTGACAGTGGGTGGCGAATGGCTTCGTCGCAGGCCGTCCCAGAAAGCCGGCACTTCGCTCAAGGCTGATTATGTGCCGCAAGCCATTTCGGCTGGCGGTCTGGCAACCGTTTTTGCAAGCATTTATGCTGCATCATCGCTTTATGGTTTCATTGGTCCCAATGTCACATTCATCGGGCTGGCGCTGGCAGCGCTGGCGGCATTTGCCTTGTCCGTAATCCAGGGGCCACTGGTTGCCATTGTGGGATTGCTGGGTGGGTTTGCACTGCCCATTCTCATGGAAAGCGATGATCCGTTTGCACCTGGTCTGTTTGGATATTTCGCCATTTTGTTTATTGCGGTTTGTGCGGTGATGGTTTGGCGTCAGGCATTGTGGCTGGCTTTGTCGACCCTCTCACTATCAGGCTTGTGGGTGTTTATCTGGGCAGTAGGGCCGTTTGAGCCAGGTGATGCTCTAACGCTTGGTTTGTTTTCAGCTCTCATTGGCACCGGTTTTGCTTTTGCCGGAAGTGTTGTTTCGAGGGATGCTCAGCCTGCCCTGTGGCATCGACCGTGGTGGCCCAAAGAACCTTTGCAGATGGCCGCTCATATCGGTGCCAAAGTGGCGCTGGTCTTGATCCTGATTGTCATGATCCGTGATGGGTTTGGTACTGGCTCGCTCATTGGTCTTGGCGCATTCGCAATTGCTGCTTGCGTTGCTGCCATGCGGGCACAACGTTTCGACGTTATCGCTTTGAGCGCTGGTGCTGCTGTTTTACTCGGCTTGTCCGCATGGGCGGCAAGGCTTCACCTCGATCTATGGCTGCGTGACTTTCTGGTTCAGGGGCAAAGCGCATGGGGTGGTGATGTTGATGCTGAAACCAGCGCCTTCATGCGAACGGCTATTGTGTTTGGTGTCGCTGCCCTGGTTGCAGGATATGTCTTGTTGTGGCGTTCCGTCAGGCCGTGGGTGTGGGCCACGCTCGGGTCAATCATACCGATTGGGTTGATGGTCATTACCTATGCAAACCTGCGCCAGCTGGAACCAGACCTTGCCTGGAGCTTTGCAGCGCTTGGTCTGGCGGCTGTATTTTCTGGCTTGACCGCACGGGTGCGTAATTATGCCATGGACGATGCGCCACGTCTGGCGCTAGGCATTTATGCTATGGCGGTGTGTGCCAGCATAGCAATGGCGCTTGCCTTTATGCTGCGCGATGCGTGGTTGTCTGCATCGCTGTCCATGTTGTTGCTTGCGACTGTCTATATCGCGAACCAGTTGCACCTGCCACAATTGCGTTGGCCTGCTGCGATAATCGCATTGGTTGTATTGGTGCGCCTTACCTTGAACCTGCATGTGCTTGATTACGAGCAAACCCAGTGGCTTGGAAAATACTGGGTGATTTACGGCTATGGATTGCCTCTTTTGATGTTTCATCTGGCACTCAAAGGGCACACAACGGGCACACAAACAGACCTGTTTTCCAGGATTCTCCAGGGTGGACGCCTTGCCTTGTTGACCATGCTGGTGTCTGCAATCATCCGCGTGAGCGTTGCTGGCTCCTTGAGCAGCGATAGATTGGGGCTGCTGGAATCGGGTCTGCATATCACAAGCTGGCTTACCAGTGCTGCGGCGTGCTGGTGGCGTTGGTCTCACAATGGCGGCTTCATTGACAAGTGGGGAGGGCGCATTCTGACCCTTGCTGGTTGCGGGTTGCTTGTTTTTGGGCCGGTAGTTCTTGCAAATCCGCTGCTGGATCGCATGAGCATTGGCAACTGGCCGCTGGTGAATGCGCTCGCACCTGCTTACCTTTTCCCAGCTCTGCTGATCGCTTTCATTGGGTACACGTTGCGCAATCATGCCGTTATGCGCCTGTGGCAAAAAACGTGGGCACCGACATCGCTTCTGTTGTTGCTGGTGTGGCTTTCAATGGAAGTTCGACGGTTTTACCATGCGCCAGACATGTTGCATGCAACGACCATGAGTACGCCGGAAAACTACACGTATTCAGCTGTTTGGCTGATCTTTGCGCTGTTGCTTCTGGCTGCCGGCATCTTCATTCAACGCGCGCAGTTGCGTTATGCTTCGCTGGCTGTGCTGGTGCTGGTCGTGTTGAAAGTGTTCCTGATCGATATGTCGGATCTGGAAGGTTTGTTGCGTGTCGCATCATTCCTCGGGCTTGGACTATGCCTTGTGGGTATAGGGTTCATTTACCAGCGCTTTGTTCATCAAACGACGCCCGGCAAGGGGGCGGTTACTTGAAGCCGGTGGTGAGCAGAATGAACAAGAACATGATACCAACACCAGCAACTGCCAGCTTCCAGGCATCCTGACGTCTTTTAAGGCCGGGTAGGCCAAGCGGCTTGATATACTGGATCAGGGCGAGTGCGGCCATGAATAAGGCAATAAGTTTTGTCATGCTGAAAGCGATGGCACGGTGAGGCCTTGCAATCAAGTGCGGTTTCATGCATACACCGCCTCGTCCGGTGAGAGATGGTCTTTTTCCGGGTAATACACACGTATCAGAGCGGTTTGTCTCACGCAGCTTTGGCTGCCACATAGAGGCCGATCCATCCGGTGCCAGTCATATGGTCACTTTCTGATGCGCAAGGAACAACCGGAAAAGGAACACGGCACAATGGCTTTGCCTGATTTTTCTATGCGCCAATTGCTTGAGGCAGGCGTACACTTTGGTCACCAGACACATCGCTGGAACCCCAAGATGGGTTCATATATTTATGGAGCACGTAACGGAATCCACGTCATGGACCTGTCGCAGACAGTGCCATTGCTGCATCAGGCACTGGTTGCAGTGCGCGATACTGTAG
>JBAUGO010000383.1:0-6602 GCA_049679775.1 Anderseniella sp. | reverse complement strand
ATGCAGGTTATCACGTGACCATGGTGGAGCGTGATGAGGCAGCGATTGCTGCGGGAAAGATGAGAGTTCACAAAACTCTCGACGGTGCTGTTGAGCGTGGCAAGATGTCAGGCCAGGAGCGGGATAACATGCTGGCTGATCAGTATCATGCCACAACCATCATGCAGTCGCTGAACACAGTTGATCTGGTCATCGAGGCTGTGTTTGAAAGCATGGACGTGAAGAAGGATGTGTTCAGCCAGCTTGACCAGATCTGCAAACCGGGTTGCGTGCTGGCCTCCAACACATCCTATCTCGATATCAACGAGATTGCTGCCATGACCAACCGGCCAGAAGACGTGATCGGCATGCACTTTTTCTCACCCGCCAACATCATGCGGCTGCTTGAAATTGTCGTCGCGGACAAGACGCATGCTGATATTGTCGCCACGGCCTTTGCCGTTGCCAAAAAGGCGGGCAAGGTTGGCATCCGCTCAGGCGTTTGTGATGGGTTCATCGGCAACCGCATCATGGGTAAGTATCTGCGTGTTGCGCAAATGCTGGTTGAGGATGGTGCAAGTCCATATGAAGTCGATGAGGCAGTGGTCGGCTTCGGCTACCCGATGGGGCCGTTTGCCATGTCTGACCTTGCCGGCCTGGACATTGGCTGGGCAACCCGCAAGCGCAAGGCTGCACATCGTGATCCCAATGAACGCTATCCTTCAACCTGGATTGACCGGATTTGCGAAAAGGAGATGTTCGGTCAGAAAACCGGGCGCGGCATCTACAATTATCCCAAGGGGGCGCGAAAGGGTGAGCCGGACAAGGACACACTCAAGATCATTGACGAAGTGCGCAAGGAAAAGGGCATTAAACCAAAATCCTTCAGTGCGGACCAGATCATGGAGCGCTACATGGCTGCCATGATCAATGAAGGTGCCAAGGTACTGGATGAAGGCATTGCGCTTCGTCCGGTGGATATCGACATGGTGCAATTGTTTGGTTACGGCCATCCGCGCTGGCGCGGCGGGCCCATGAAATATGCCGACATGCAGGGATTGAAAAAAATTCTGTCCTCACTCCAGAAATTCGGCAAGGAAGATGCCTGGTTCTGGAAGCCGTCGGAGTTGCTGGTAAATCTGGTTGAAAAGGGTGAAACCTTTGACAGCCTCAACAAGCGGGAGATCAAGTGATGCGTGAGGCTGTTATCGTTTCCACGGCGCGCACAGGCATTGCCAAGGCCTTTCGCGGATCATTCAACATGACACATGGTGCAACCATGGCCGGTGCAGCAGCACAAGCTGCCGTTGAACGCGCAAGCATTGATCCTGCATTGATTGAAGACTGCATCATCGGGTGTGGATTTCCCGAAGGTGTTGCAGGTTCCAATATTGCGCGCCAGATCGCCATTCGGGCTGGTCTTCCAGTCACTACATGCGGCATGACCATCAACCGTTTTTGCTCATCGGGTTTGCAGGCTGTTGCCCTTGCCGCGCATCGCATTGTGGAGGAAGGCACTCCTGCGGTTCTCGCTGGTGGACTGGAGTGCATATCGCAAATTCCTGCTGCATCATCACAAGGTGCTGCTCGTGATCCTTGGATTGATGCGAACAAGCCCGAAATTTACATGGCAATGATCGACACGGCGGATGTTGTTGCGGCACGCTATGGCATATCGCGCCAACGCCAGGACGAATATGGTTATCAAAGTCAGCAACGCACTGCAAATGCGCAAAGTGCAGGCAAATTTGAAAAAGAAATCATCCCCGTTACCACCACAATGGGAGCGATGAACAAGGAGACAGGCCAGGTCACCACCCATGAAGTGACAATATCAGCTGATGAATGCAATCGACCTTCGACCACACTTGACGGCCTTGCAGGCCTTCAAGCGGTGCGCGGGCCGGACAGGTTCATCACTGCCGGCAATGCGTCGCAATTATCTGATGGTGCCGCTGCTCTCGTCGTGATGGACGCGAAGGTAGCCGAGAAATCCGGCCTTGAGCCATTGGGTGCATTTAGAGGTTTCACGGTTGCTGGCTGTGAACCGGATGAAATGGGTATTGGTCCGGTGTTTGCCGTGCCGCGACTGCTTGAGCGAACCGGCCACAAGATGGATGACATCGACCTGTGGGAGCTGAACGAGGCTTTCGCATCGCAGGTGTTGTACTGTCAGGACAGGCTTGGCATTCCAGCTGATATCCTCAATGTGAACGGTGGTTCGATTGCCATTGGTCATCCTTATGGCATGACAGGTGCGCGCCAGGTTGGTCATGTCCTGCTTGAAGGAAAACGCCGTGGTGCCAAAAAAGCCATCGTCACAATGTGCATCGGCGGTGGGCAAGGCGCTGCAGGACTGATCGAGATTTTCTGATGGACACGTTCGAGACCAGCGCCGAAAACGATTTTCGCCACGAGGTTCGCTTTTTCCTCGAGCGCAAATTGTCAAAGCGTTTGTCCGACAAGGTGCGCCGTCACATACGTTTGTCACGCGAAGACATGATTGAGTGGCATGCCATACTGAATGAGCAGGGCTGGCTTGGTGCCTCATGGCCAAAGGCGCATGGCGGTACAGGCTGGAGTGCAATCCAGAAATTCATTTTCGAAGAAGAGTGCTGTCTTGCTCATGCACCGCGCATTGTGCCGTTTGGTATAACCATGCTGGCGCCTGTGCTGATGAAGTTTGGTTCAGCCGAGCAGCAGGCACATTATCTGCCTCGTATTCTCAAGGGTGACGATTGGTGGTGTCAGGGCTATTCCGAACCCAATGCCGGGTCGGATCTGGCATCGCTGAAGTGTCGGGCGGTTCGAGAAGGAGACCATTATGTCGTCAATGGCCAGAAGACCTGGACGACACTGGCTCAGCACGCAACGCATATATTTTGCCTTGTGCGCACATCCATCGACGGCAAACCGCAAGAAGGTATTTCATTCTTGCTCATCGATATGGCAACGCCCGGTGTCGAGGTCAGGCCTATCAGATTGCTGGAAGGCACGCACGAGATCAACGAGGTTTTCTTCAACGATGTGAAAGTGCCTGTTGGCAACCTTGTGGGCGAGGAGAACAAGGGCTGGACCTACGCCAAGTTCCTGTTGACCCATGAGCGCACCAATATTGCTGGTGTGGGTTTTGCAGAAGCTGCACTTGCCCACCTTAAAGTCCTTGCGGGCGAAATCATGTGCGATGGCAAGCCCATGTCTGCTGAGCCGCTTTTTTCAGCACGGATGGCGCGGGCAGAGATAGCCTTGCGCTCGCTGCGCACCACAACCTTGCGGGTGATTGCGAGCGTTGAGGCAGGTGGCGCACCCGGTGTTGAAAGTTCAATGCTGAAAGTACTTGGCACCCAGATCAGGCAGGAGATTACCGATCTGACCCGGCGTGTGCTCGGGCCAATGGCCCTGCCGTTTCAGTCGGAAGCGCTGGATGAAGGCTATAATGACGTATTTCCCGGTCATGACAGTGGACGCTTTGCAGCCCAGAGCTATTTCAACAATCGCAAATTGTCGATTTATGGTGGCTCCAATGAAGTACAGCGCACCTTGATTGCGCGTCAATTGCTGGCAGAATGAAGTGATGAATTTTGCCCTCTCAGATGATCAGCTTGCCATGCGTGACAGCTTGCGCCGCTATCTGGTGGATGAGCCCACCCCATCATGGCGAGGCTTGTGTGATCTGGGTCTCATGGCCGCCTTGATGACTGAAGAGCAAGGCGGCATTGGCGGCAAGGGCCGTGACATTGCCCTTGTGTTCGAGGAGTTGGGCCGCGCCTGTGTCACATCACCAGCACTTCAATGCTTCATGTCGCTTGGCTGCAAGACCGGCATGGAACAAGACATTATCCTGGGCACTGTCGTTATTGCACCCGCACTGTATGAAGAATCGAGCCGATATGGTCTGGCGAACCCACAAACGTCCGCTGTTTGGCTGAATGGTACCGAACCGGTAAGCGTCGTCATAACCGGCCGCAAAATCGTCGTGCCAGACGAAGGCCCTGCGGACTATCTGATTGTCTCAACGCAATCACAGCAATCACCAACCTTGTTCCTGGTGCCAGCTCGCAGTAGCGGCATAAACAAGCAGCGATATGGAAGTATTGACGGACAAGGTTTTAGCAACTTTGAGTTTGCTGGCGTGGAAGTGGGCACGGATAATATGCTTGAGTGTTCAGTGCACGCGCTCGTTATCAGGGGGTTGCTGGCGATTGGTGCCGAGGCGCTTGGTTTAATGGATGCTGTCAGGGATATGACGGTTGAGTATCTGAAACAACGCAGGCAATTTGGCAAACAACTATCCGATTTCCAGGTGTTGCAACATCGGCTGGCTGACATGGCAATGGCCATTGAGCAGGTTCGATCCAGCGTCATCAATGCGGCTGAAGCTTTTGACCAGCATGATAGCAGGGAGTATGTGGAATTTCATGCCCTCAAACATCAGGTGGGCGAGGTGGGTCGATTGGTGGCGGAAGAGGCAATTCAGCTGCATGGTGCTATTGGCATGACGCAAGACTATAGCCTTGGCAAATATGCAAAGCGCCTCATCATGCTGGATCATCTGTTGGGTGATTCAGATTGGCACCTGACACAATTTGGCGATTTGACCCAACGGAGAGCGGCGCATGAGTGAGAGCCTCAAAACAGAACTTAAAGATCGTGTGCTGCATGTTGTCCTGTCCAATCCGGGCAGGCGAAATGCTCTGTCCTTGACCACCTATCAAGAGTTTGCCGATGCCATGCTTGATGCCGGTGAAAAGGGAGCGGGTGCTATAGTGCTGTCTGGCGAAGACGGGTTTTTCTGTGCAGGTGGTGACATGGACGGCCTTGAAACCCGCGCCAATGGTCCCGCTGAAAATCGGCGCTCCGGTGTTGACAAGCTGAACATCATGATCAGGGCGATGCGAGATACGCCGGTGCCGGTTATCGCTGCGGTTGAAGGTGGGGCAGCAGGTGCCGGTTTCTCCCTCATGCTTGCCTGCGATATGATCCTTGCTGCGGAGGATGCTTTTATTTCATCGGCCTATGTGAAAATTGGCCTGTCGCCCGATGGCGGGATGTCGGAATTTCTCCTCCAGGCAGTACCGCGCCATCTGGCGATGGAAATGCTGCTGACCGGAGACCGCGTTTCGGTCAGAAAGCTTGCTGATGCAGGTGTGATCAATCATCTAGTGGAGCAAGGCAAGGTGGTTGATGCAGCCCATGAACTTGCCGCGCGTATAGCCCAAGGAGCGGCAGCCTCAATGGGCAGTATAAAAGCCCTGGTAAACCGGTCTTGCCATAGTGGTCTTGGCAATCAGCTTGAAGCCGAGGCGATTGCCATTGCCACTGCCTATGGTGGACCCGAAGCAAGGGAGGGGATTGCCGCGTTCAGGGAAAAGCGCAAACCCGTCTGGCCGCGTTGATGTTCAAGACGGCGGTTACCGAAACCTATGGCACTCGCCTGCCGGTCATTGCGGGTGGGCTGATGTGGCTTGCCGATGCACACTATGTTGCGGCTTGCGCCAAGGCGGGCATCGTCAGCTTTATTACTGCCGCCTCGTTTCCAGAGCTTGAGGACTTGCGTGCAGAAATCCGCAAGGCTCGAAGCCTCTGCGGTGATCTGCCGTTTGGGGTCAATGTTTCGATGCTGCCAAAGCTGGTACAAGGCGAAAAGACCCGTGATGTCTTTCAATTGATTGCAGATGAAGGCGTGAAATTTGTCGAAACATCCGGGCGCAATCCGGAAGAGTTCATGGCGATTATGAAACCGGCAGGTATTCATGTCCTGCACAAGGTGCCAGCGGTTCGCTATGCGGTCAAGGCGCAGTTCATCGGGGCCGATATGGTTGCGATTGTTGGCGTTGAATGCGGCGGACATCCGGGCATGGACATGATTGGCACTATTGTCAACGCAGCCATGGCGGAGCGTGACCTGACCATTCCGTTCGTCATCGGTGGCGGTATCGGTACCGGCTCACAAGTGGTGGCCGCGTTGGCCATGGGCGCATCGGGGGTCATCATGGGAACACGGCTTCTTGTGGCGCAAGAAATTGCCACGCATGAAAATATCAAACGGAAAATGGTTGAAGCCAGCGAACGCGATACTGCGCTGACCTTGTCGTCACTGCGCAATACCATTCGCACCTTGCGCAATGAGACAACCGACGCTGTCTTGAAGCTGGAAAAGGAAAAGCCTGACATCACCATCGCAGACCTGATGCATCTTGTCTCCGGCAAGATCGGGCGGGAGGCATATCGTACCGGTGACTGGTCAAAGGGACTGTTGTCGGCGGGGCATGCGCTTGCCTTCGCTGATCGTATCGAGCCCATGTCTGCCATCATGGCGCGCATTGCAGCAGAAGCTGAAACAGCGCTCAACAGGCTTACATCAGCCACGCAACACTAATGCCAGTTCTTTTGCAAAAACGCTCGTGAGCCTGGCTTTCAGAATTTTGCCGGAAGGCGCTGCCGGAAGCCTGGATGAAATAATCCAGTGGGTGGGGTGTTTGTAGGGTGCGAGCCGTTCTTTAAGGTGTGCCTTCAGGATATCTGCTGACAGGTGTGCTCCGGTAAGGGGCTGCACAAAAGCAATGATGTCCTCATTGCCGTTACTCGTGTGCCCGATCACTGCAGACTGGACAACATGGTCA
>JBAUGO010000382.1:0-6622 GCA_049679775.1 Anderseniella sp. | reverse complement strand
ATGGGATGTGCAGATCGGTGAGGCATTCTACCGTGTTGGCCTGACTCAACAAGGTGTGCAGGGAGCACTTGCAGATCAGTTTCCTGATTTTTCCAAGGGTATGGCGACGTCGTGCACAATGGTGCTGGGTGATGATCACAAGGCTGAGCAGGTTGCCGCTGACATTCAGGCCCTTGCAGGAAAGGAGCCTTTGTCATCGGCAGTGGATGAAGGCAGCGTGACCTCGACCACCTGGGCCGGGGGCACTGAAAAGTACAAGGTTTTTCTATTCAACAAGGTTTCGAAAACAGGAAGTGACGGTCTTCTTACCGTGACGATCGTTTCAAGATAGCAGGAAGAAACAGTTTCATGTCCATTCTCATCGACAAGAATACCAAGGTTCTCGTTCAAGGTCTGACCGGCAAGACCGGAACCTTCCATACTGAACAGGCATTGGCCTATCACGGCACACAGATGGTTGGTGGCATTCATCCGGCAAAGGGTGGAGAGACGTGGGTTGGTAAAGGTGGTGAGAAACTGCCGGTGTTCGCCAATGTTGCAGAAGGCAAGGAAAAGACAGGTGCCAATGCATCGGTTATCTATGTTCCCCCTGCAGGCACTGGCGCTGCCATCATCGAAGCCATTGACGCAGAAATTCCACTGATTGTCTGCATTACCGAAGGTGTTCCGGTGATGGACATGGTCAAGGTCAAGGCGAGACTGGACAGGTCAAAGTCACGATTGATCGGGCCAAATTGTCCGGGTGTTCTGACCCCCAATGAATGCAAGATCGGCATTATGCCGGGCAACATCTTCTCCAAGGGCTCGGTTGGGGTTGTTTCGCGCTCCGGAACATTGACCTATGAAGCCGTGTTCCAGACTACGAATGCAGGTCTTGGCCAGACCACCGCCGTCGGAATTGGTGGTGACCCTGTCAAGGGCACTGAATTCATCGATATGCTGGAAATGTTCCTGGCTGATGACGAGACAAAATCAATCATCATGATCGGCGAGATCGGTGGATCGGCCGAAGAAGACGCGGCGCAATTCCTTGCTGATGAAGCCAGGAAGGGCCGCAAGAAGCCGGTGGCCGGGTTCATTGCCGGTCGTACAGCTCCTCCCGGGCGTACAATGGGGCACGCAGGTGCGGTCATTTCCGGCGGAAAGGGTGGAGCTGAAGACAAGATCGAGGCCATGAAGTCAGCCGGTATCGTTGTGGCTGATTCACCTGCTGGTCTTGGTCAGGCAGTCCTCAAGGCAATCAATGGTTAGATAGAAAATCATATTGTCACAAGTTACCACTAAGCAGTGGGCGCGTGATATGGTTGGCTTTTATGGTTCAATTTCCCGTGCAAACGGTTGAAAGCACGCAAATTAGGTCTATGTTTGCAGCAGGGATTTGTTTATGTAATGCCCGTTGACGAAAACTCATATTTGAATATCTGCAGATTACCCTGACAGAGTAGGTATAATGGCCAAGACGGATACGAATGACGTTTTTGAACAAACGTCCTTTCTTTATGGCGGTAACGCCCAGTTTATCGAACAATTACAAGCCTCATATGAACGCGACCCCAACTCGGTAGACGTCGGTTGGCGCGCGTTCTTCGCCTCATTGGGGGATGACCCTGAAGATGTGAGCAAAAAGGCCGTTGGACCAAGCTGGGCGAGAACTGACTGGCCACAAGCCGCCAATGGAGAAATGGTCTCGGTTCTTGATGGCAACTGGCCGGTCGTTGAAAAGGTGGTTGCTGGCAAGCTCGCTGACAAGGCAGGTCGACAAGGTGGCAGTCTTGATGTCGAGGCATTGCGCAAGGCAACACTGGATTCAGTGCGTGCCTTGATGATGATCCGCGCTTATCGCATGCGTGGTCACCTGATTGCAGATCTGGATCCGCTGAACCTGCGTGAAAAGCAGGCCCATCCAGAGCTTGATCCAGTATCTTACGGGTTTGGTCCTGATGATCTGGACCGTGAAATTTTCATCGACAATGTGCTTGGCCTGGAACACGCCACTATCCGGCAGATTGTGGATATCCTGAAGCAAACCTATTGCTCGACCATGGCGGTTGAGTTCATGCACATGTCTGACCCGCGCCACAAGGCCTGGCTACAGGAGCGCATTGAGGGACCGGGCAAGGCCATCGAGTTTACGGCTGAGGGCAAGAAAGCCATTCTCAACAAGCTGATAGAGTCGGAAGGGTTTGAGGCCTTCTTGAACGTCAAATACACAGGCACCAAACGTTTTGGTCTTGATGGTGGTGAGTCAATTGTTCCAGCGCTTGAGCAGATCATAAAGCGTGGTGGCAATATGGGTGTGGCCGAGATTGTGTTCGGCATGGCCCATCGCGGACGATTGAACGTTCTCGCCAATGTTATGGGCAAGCCATACACGGCAATTTTTCATGAATTCAAGGGTGGCTCTTCCACTCCGGAAGAGGTCGAAGGTTCTGGTGATGTGAAATATCACCTGGGGTCTTCGTCGGATCGCGAGTTTGACAATAACAAGGTTCACCTGTCTTTGACCGCCAACCCGTCGCACCTGGAAATTGTCGACCCGGTCGTGCTGGGCAAGGCCAGGGCAAAGCAGGATCAGCTCGGTCGTGATCGCTCGACGGTTATGCCGTTGCTGATCCACGGCGATGCAGCATTTGCGGGACAAGGTGTGGTTGCCGAATGCTTTGGCCTTTCCGGCCTGAAAGGGCATCGTACTGGCGGGTCGATCCACTTCATCATCAACAACCAGATTGGCTTCACAACCAGCCCCATCTGGTCCCGGTCGTCACCTTATCCATCTGATGTTGCCAAGATGATCGAAGCACCGATCTTTCACGTCAATGGCGATGATCCGGAAGCAGTTGTTTATGCGGCCAAGGTGGCAACCGAATTCCGCCAGACATTCGGCCATCCTGTTGTCATCGACATGTTCTGCTATCGCCGCTTTGGCCATAATGAGGCTGATGAACCTGCCTTCACGCAACCGGTCATGTACCGCCGTATCGGCAAGCATACGGCTGTTGCGCAATTGTATGCTGAACGCCTTATTGAAGAAGGCACCATCACCTCTGATGAACATGAAAAAATGAAGGCTGACTTCCGGCAACGCATGGAAGATGACTTCGAGATGTCAGATAATTACAAGCCGAACAAGGCCGACTGGCTGGACGGGCGCTGGGCAGGGCTGACAACCACCAGGATCGATGACGATCCACGCAAGGGCCAGACAGGGGTCGCTGAGAAAGAGCTCAAACGGCTTGGCGAGAAGCTCTATTCAATGCCTGATGGTTTCAACATTCATCGCACATTGAAACGGGTGATTGACGCACGCAAGAAGGTGGTCAATGACGGAGCAGGGCTTGACTGGGCAACCGCTGAAGCGCTCGCATTTGCATCCCTGTTGCAGGAAGGCAGCAAGATCCGGCTGTCCGGGCAGGATGTGGAGCGAGGTACATTTTCACAACGTCATGCGGTGTGGATCGATCAGGAGACCGAAAAACGCTATGCACCGCTCAAGCATTTAGGTGGCGAGAAATCCAACGATTTTGAAATCATCAACTCGATGTTGTCGGAGGAAGCTGTGCTTGGCTTTGAATATGGCTATTCATTGGCCGAGCCAAAGACGCTGGTTTTGTGGGAAGCGCAGTTTGGTGATTTTGCCAATGGTGCGCAGGTGATTTTTGATCAGTTCCTGTCATCAGGTGAGCGCAAATGGTTGCGCATGTCCGGTCTCGTGTGCCTGCTGCCACATGGCTATGAAGGGCAAGGGCCGGAGCATTCATCGGCTCGTCTGGAGCGTTTTCTGCAGATGTGTGCAGAAGACAATATGCAGGTGGCCAATTGCACAACACCGGCAAATTATTTCCACATCCTGCGCCGTCAGATGACGCGGGACTTCCGCAAACCGCTCATCCTGATGACACCAAAGTCATTGCTGCGACATAAAAGATGTGTGTCGTCACTTGAGGAAATGGGGCCTGATTCATCGTTCCACCGGGTGCTGTGGGATGATGCGGAGTATTTGAAGGATTCACCGATCAAGCTCGTCAAGGATGAAAAAATCCGCCGTGTCGTGATGTGTACTGGCAAGGTTTATTATGACCTGCTGGAAGAACGCGAAAGACGTGGCGTGAACGATGTGTACCTGTTGCGTGTTGAACAGCTCTACCCGTTCCCGACCAAGGCGCTGACGATTGAACTGAGCCGGTTCAAGAATGCTGAAATGGTATGGTGTCAGGAAGAACCACAGAACATGGGCTCGTGGATGTTCATTCAACCTTATGTGGAATGGGCTCTCAACAAGATCGAGGCCAAATATCGGCGCCCCGCCTATGCAGGAAGGCCTGCATCTGCCTCTACAGCTACAGGCATGATGAGCCGTCACCTGAAAGAGCTCGGAGCTTTTCTTGAAACGGCTCTTGGTGAGAACAATGTTGGATAAGGTGATCATGCGGGACCAGACACCCTGCTCTGCGGTCATAACAGTTTGAAGGACGTGTACTGATGTCGAATGAAATTCGGGTGCCTACGCTGGGTGAATCTGTAACCGAGGCAACCATTGGTCAATGGTTCAAAAAGCCTGGAGATGCCATTGCAGTGGACGAGCCGTTGGTAGAGCTGGAAACCGACAAGGTAACAGTCGAGGTGCCGGCACCTGCTGCAGGCGTGATGGGTGAAATTCTGGTGCAGGCAGGTGATACGGTGGAAGTCGGTGCCTTGCTTGGAACAGTAGCCACAGGCGGTGGTGCTGCACCGAAGGTAAGCAAGTCGGCTGAGGTCCAGGCTGCACCCAGCAAAACCAGTTCAACAGTTGAGAAGCCTGCAGTTGCAGCCTCACCATCTGCAACCAAGATGTTGACTGAAAAAGGTTTGTCCCCGGATCAGGTTGATGGTTCCGGCAAGCGTGGACAAGTACTCAAGGGAGATGTGATCGAAGCGCTTGAAAAAGGCATGGCTGCCAAACCGGCAGCACCTGCGCAAGTGCGGGCTCCCTCATCTGAGGCAGACAGTCCGCGTGAAGAGCGGGTCAAGATGACAAGGCTTCGCCAGACCATTGCACGCCGGCTAAAGGACGCGCAGGACACCGCCGCCATGCTGACCACCTTCAACGAAGTGGACATGGGCGCGGTCATGGATCTGCGCAAGAGGTACAAGGATCTGTTCGAGAAGAAACATGGTGTGAAGCTCGGTTTCATGGGTTTCTTCACCAAGGCAGTTTGCCATGCCTTGAAGGAAGTGCCAGCAGTCAATGCAGAGATCGACGGCAATGAGATCGTCTACAAGAATTTCTGCCACGTTGGTGTAGCGGTTGGTACGGACAAGGGCCTTGTGGTGCCGGTCGTTCGTGATGCTGACCAGATGACGATCGCCGAGATCGAAAAGGATATCAGCCGCTTGGGCGGTCTGGCGCGTGATGGTCAATTGTCCATGGCGGACATGCAGGGCGGCACGTTCACAATCTCCAATGGCGGCGTGTATGGTTCATTGATGTCCACCCCCATTTTGAATGCACCACAGTCGGGCATTTTGGGCATGCACAAGATCCAGGATCGGCCGATGGCAGTGAACGGTGAAATCAAGTTGCGGCCGATGATGTATCTGGCGTTGTCCTATGATCACCGGATTGTAGACGGCAAGGAAGCTGTGACGTTCCTGGTTCGGATAAAGGAGTCTCTTGAAGACCCTGAACGCCTGGTGCTTGATCTGTAAAGGACAAATTTGATGTATGACCTCGTCGTAATCGGCACAGGCCCTGGAGGATATGTGGGGGCGATCCGCGCAGCCCAGCTCGGCATGAAAGTCGCTGTTGTTGAAAAGCGATCCACCCATGGCGGCACATGCCTTAACATCGGGTGTATTCCATCAAAGGCGCTGTTGCATGCGTCGGAACTGTTTGAGGAAGCCGGTCATTCATTTGAGAAAATGGGCATCAAGATATCAGCGCCCAAAGTCGACATGAAACAGATGCTGGCTTTCAAGACCGAGGCTATTGACGGCAACACCAAGGGCATCGAGTTTCTACTCAAGAAAAACAAGATCGATGCGTTCCATGGCACAGGCAAAATCCTGTCTGCAGGCAAGGTTGAAGTGACCCCTGAAAAAGGTGATGTTCAGGTGCTTGAAACAAAAAATATCTGCATTGCGACCGGGTCCGATATCGCGCAATTGCCAGGTATTGAAATTGACGAAAAGCAGATTGTTTCTTCAACCGGCGCGCTGGAGCTTGCCAAAGTGCCAGGCCATCTTGTGGTGGTCGGTGCCGGTGTGATCGGACTGGAGCTCGGATCTGTCTGGCGCAGGCTGGGCGCAAAAGTGACCGTGGTGGAATATCTTGATCGCATTCTGCCGGGCATGGACTCAGAGGTTGCCAAGAAATTTCAGGTGATGCTCAAAAAACAGGGTTTTGATTTCAAGCTGGGCTCGAAAGTCACCAGCGCCAAGGCATCAAAGTCCGGCGTCAAGGTCAGTATAGAGCCTGCCAAGGGCGGTGATACTGAAATACTCGATGCAGACATTGTGCTGGTGGCTATTGGCAGGGTTCCGTATACGCAAGGCCTTGGACTGGAAGAGGCTGGCGTTAAGCTGGATGAACGCAAGCGTGTCGCGGTCGACGATCACTTCAAGACCAATGTGGACGGTATCTTTG
>JBAUGO010000381.1:0-4914 GCA_049679775.1 Anderseniella sp. | reverse complement strand
GGTTACGCCAGCGCGTTTCATCACGTCAATATTGGCGCGGTAATTTATGTCGGTTGGCGAAATGCGATGACCCCGGCCATGCCGTGGCAGAAACACGACCGGTAGTCCAGCGATCTCACCGCGACGCACCTCGTCGGATGGCTCGCCCCATGGGCTGTCGATTTTCTCCCAGCGGGCATTGTCCATCTCGATGTCGTAAACACCGGACCCTCCGACAATACCCAGAATTGATTTGCTCATGAAACGTGCCTTTCAAATAGAAATGGCCCGGAAGTTTCCATCCGGACCATATGGTAATTTCGCTGATTGCATCACACGCTTCAGTGTGGTTCGCGTGACCAGATACGCTGTTTGGTCAGGTACAGAAGCACTGACAAAAGCAGGAGATACAGCACAACCTTGAAGCCAATGGACTTGCGTTCTTCCATTTTGGGTTCACCTGTCCAGGCCAGGAAGGCCGCGACATCGGTTGCCATCTGATCAACAGTTGCCTTGGTGCCATCGGCATATTCAACCTGATCATCCGACAATGGTGGTGCCATGGATATCCACGGACCAGAGGCAAAGTATGGATTGTAGTATTGACCTTCCGGGGCTTCCTTGGCCACTTCACCTTCAGGTTCAGAATAGCCTGTCAGAACGCCGTGAACGTATTCAGGTCCACCATTGCCTTTTACCAGCTTGATGAACGGAGACACGTACCACGGGAAATGGAAGCCTTCACGCTTTTTGGTGATCAGGGACAGGTCTATTGGATAAGCGCCACCATTGGCGGCGCGTGCAGCTTGTTCATTGGCAAACGGTTTTTTGAACCCGTCAGACAGAACAGCAGGGCGTTCAAACATTTCCCCGTCCTGGTTGGGGCCGTCTGTGACCTCATACTGAGCCGCAATTGCCTTGGCCTGTTCTTCAGTTAATTCCGGACCGCCTTTTTCAGTGAGATTGCGGTAGGACATTTGTTCCATGCCGTGGCAGGCCGAGCAGACTTCCTTGTAAACCAGGAGACCACGTTGCAATTGTGCCCGGTCAAAGGTGCCAAACACGCCTTCAAATGAGAAGTCGATGTCTTCGGCGTTCTTTGTCTTGCCGGCCGCAATGGCTGACGTTCCTGTGAGTACCAGTGACGCGCCTAAAGCAAGAGCAGCAAGGAGTTTATTTTTCGTCTTCATATCAATTTCTCCAGTAGCTGCGTTATTCAGCAGGCTGCGCCGATGGTGTCTTGCCAGTATTCTTTGCCAGAACTGCATCAGAAATGGACGATGGCAATGGTTTTGGCGTTTCAAGCAAGCCCACAAGAGGCAGCAGAACGAGGAAGTGCAGGAAGTAATAGAATGTCAGGATCTGACCGGCAGTGATCCACCAGCCTTCAGGTGGGTTTGCACCAACAACACCCAGCGCAAAGAACACAACCATCAGGATCCAGAACATTTGCTTGAAAATTGGACGGTAGGTAGCAGAGCGTACCTTTGACGTATCAAGCCATGGCAGGACGAACCAAACCAGTATAGAACCAAACATGGCAACCACGCCCAATAGTTTGTCGGGAACGGCGCGCAAGATTGCGTAGAATGGCAGGTAATACCATTCAGGTACGATGTGCGCGGGCGTGGACAGTGGGTTGGCCTTTTCATAGTTGATCGAGTGGCCGAGATAATCGGGTGCGTAGAACACGAATGCTGTGAAGATGATGAAGAAAACGCACAATGCAAACGAGTCCTTGAGTGTTGCATAGGGCGTGAAGGCAACAGTGTCCTGACCGGACTTCACTTCAACACCTGTCGGGTTGTTCTGACCCGTTACATGCAATGCCCATACGTGCAGAATGACAACGCCAACCAGAACAAATGGCAGCAGGTAATGCAGTGAGAAGAAACGCTGCAAAGTAGCGTTATCAACCGAGAAACCACCCCAGAGCCAGGTCACAATTGGCTCACCGAAGAACGGCACTGCGGAGAACAGGTTGGTGATAACCTTGGCGCCCCAGAAGCTCATCTGGCCCCATGGCAGCACATAACCCATGAACCCGGTTGCCATCATGACAAGGAAAATGGCAACACCCAGCATCCACAATATTTCGCGTGGGGCCTTGTAGGAACCGTAATACATGCCGCGAGCAATATGTATGTAAACTGCAATAAAGAAGAACGATGCACCAACTGCATGCCACTTTTGCAGGATATTGCCATAGTTCACATCACGACGGATGTGTTCGATGGAATCAAATGCAAAATCCACGTGGGGTGTGTAGTGCATGACGAGCACGATGCCTGTGATGATCTGGGAAACCATCATGATCATCAAGATGCCACCGAACGTGTACCAGTAATTCAGGTTGCGTGGCACGGGGTAACTGACGAAGCTGTCATACATCAACCGTGGCAGCGGCAAACGGCTGTCGAGCCACTTCATCACGGGGTTTGTCGGGTTATATGTGGAATGTCCGCTCATCGGTAAATACTCTCCTTAGCCAATGACGATCTTGGTGTCTTCGGCATACTTGAAAGGTGGCACTGGCAGGTTTTCCGGTGCAGGACCTTTGCGAATGCGACCAGATGTATCGTAGTGCGAACCATGGCACGGGCAGAACCAGCCTTCATATTCGCCTTCATTGCCAATCGGCACACAGCCCAGATGAGTGCATACACCCATTTGAACCAGGTATTGTTCCTTGCCATCCACGATGCGGTTTGCATCGGTTGCCTCGGCACCTTCTGGAAGGTTGGCATTACGGGCAAGCCGGTCTGGCAGGTCAGCAACATTAACGGCCTTGGCTTCTTCAATTTCCTTGGCTGTACGGTGGCGAATGATCACCGGATTGCCACGCCAGGTAACAGTGATGGACTGGCCTTCCGCCAAAGGTGCCAAATCAACTTCGATGGATGCCAGGGCCAGCACGGATGCTGATGGATTCATCTGGTCAATCAGTGGCAGGGCCAGTGATGCTGCGCCTACGGCACCTACGGCGCCAGTGGCAATATAAAGGAAATCTCGACGGTTTTCGTCATGTGCTTCGGCAGTTGACACAGCTAAACCCCTTGTTTGTTGCGCTGTTTAAATCTCTTGACCTATCAACATCTATCGCATGGTTGACGCAACAGACTTAGGCCATATTGATCGCGTTGTGGCACTGGCACGGGCGAAAGTCCAGTCCAGAAGTGTCGCAGTCCCCCGTAAAAACTCAACTTTTATGCTGCCAAAACACAAGCACATTCATTGCTGGACAAACAGGTAGGCTTCAAACAAAACCTTACCATGATCGAGATAGCCCTTTATCAACCTGATATTGCCCAAAATGCTGCAACGACAGTGCGCCTTGCTGCGTGTCTTGGCTTGACTGTTCATATAATCGAGCCTGCAGGTTTTCTCTGGAATTCGCGCGATTTTCGCCGTGCTGGCATGGATTATACGGATCAGGCGAACATAATCCGTCAACCGGACTGGGCGGCTTTTATTGCTCATGCAGGCCACCGCCGCATTGTTCTGGCCACAACAAAATCAGACATGAACTATACTGATTTTGGCTTTCGGCCAGATGATATCATCCTTGTGGGGCGCGAAAGTGCTGGTGTGCCGGACCATATTCATGACACCGCAACCCATCACATTGGTATTCCCATGCAACCTGGCACACGATCGCTAAATGTGGCTGTTGCCACAGCCATGATCACAGGGGAAGCCTTGCGGCAAACACTCTGGCACTAGGCAAACGCTCTGGCACCAAGATTGCAATCGTCGACGCAAGTCCAGTGCGTTGTGTCCCCTAATGAGACGGGCTCAGCGTATCTGGTCAAAGAACAGATATTTGCAATGAGGAGCCTTTAAGTTGATCAACAGCATTATTGAAAACTGGTCAGATCGGAAAACTGATATTTTTGGCAATCAGACAGTGTTGTTCAATCATCGTCTGAAAGATACCGGTCTGTTTACCCATGAAGCGCTCGCTGAACTGATCGAGAAGTGCCCTTCTGATCATTATAATATCACCACCATGGGATATGATCCGTTCAATCCTGAGTGGCGCGAAGGTGTGGTTGGTGATGCAAGTGGTGCTGATACCATCCGGGCGATCAAGAATGGCCGCATGTGGCTCAATATGCGCAAGGTTGGTGAAATTGATGCTCGTTATGACAAGGTTCTGAACAAGATATTTGATGAATTTGAAAGCCTTGTGCCAGGATTTGATACGTTCAAGCGTCAGATCGGTATTCTTGTTTCGTCACCCAAGGTGCAAGTGTTCTACCATGCCGACGTTCCGGGCCAGTCGCTGTGGCAGGTTGAAGGCACCAAAAAGGTCTATATTTATCCTCCTCGCGATCCGTATCTCAGCAAGGAAAGCCTTGAAGGAATTATCCTGGGACGAACAGAAGAGGAAATTCCTTACAACAAGTCGTTTGACAAGCATGCCGAGATCTTTGATCTTGAGCCAGGTCAGGCTTTGCATTGGCCATTGAACGGCCCACATCGCATCGAGAATGCTGATTGTCTGAATATTTCCGTTACCACTGAGCACTGGACAAAGGAAATCCGCAACTCCTATGCGGTGAATTATGCCAATGGCGTTTTGCGCCGGGGACTTGGCTTGAAAACAATGGCGGCTCAGCCAAAAGGATTGCACGTATATCCTAAGGCTGCACTTACGCTTGTCCATAAGAAGCTGAACCTCGGCAAGTCAACAAAGGTCGTGCGCAAAGTTGATTTCAAGGTGAATCCATCGGCACCAAAAGGCATTATGGACATACCTGCATACGCCAAGTAGTCGCACTTTCTACACCTTTGCAAACTGCCATGGGCCGGGCTATGTTCGGCCCATGAGTGATATTCACAAGCAACTTGAAACCAACAAGACCACTGCACGTGCATGGTTTGAAGGTTTGCGCGACCGCATTTGCAAAAGCTTTGAAACAATAGAAGACG
>JBAUGO010000380.1:0-2932 GCA_049679775.1 Anderseniella sp. | reverse complement strand
TGCTTGATGCGCTTCACGGCCTGGTCAAGCGTTGGCTTGGGCGTGACATAGTGCGAGTTGGCGTAGATCTTGACAGTCTCTAGCTCGGCCATTTTCTGACCCGTCAGCGGATCAAACTCGGTGATGGTTTCAAGCTCGTCACCGAACATCGACAACCGCCAGGCACGGTCATCCAGGTGGGACGTGAACACCTCCACCGTATCGCCGCGCACGCGGAAGGTGCCGCGTGAAAACGCCTGATCGTTGCGCTTGTACTGCAGGGCGACAAGGTCGGTCAGCAACTGGCGCTGGGCGATGCGTTCACCCACCTTGAGCTGGAAGGTCATGGCAGAATAGGTTTCCACATCACCGATACCGTAAATGCACGACACCGACGCAACCACGATCACATCGTCACGCTCCAGCAGTGCGCGGGTGGCAGAGTGGCGCATCCGGTCGATCTGCTCGTTGATCGATCTTTCCTTCTCGATATAGGTGTCGGTGCGCGGCACATAGGCTTCGGGCTGGTAGTAGTCGTAGTAGGAGACGAAATACTCCACCGCGTTGTTCGGGAAGAACGATCTGAACTCGCCATAAAGCTGTGCGGCCAGCGTCTTGTTGGGGGCCAGGATCAGGGCAGGGCGCTGTGTCTGCTCAATCACCTTGGCCATGGTGAAGGTCTTGCCCGACCCGGTCACGCCCAGCAGCACCTGATCACGCTCGGCCGCCTGTACGCCAGCCACCAGCTCGGCAATGGCGGTAGGTTGGTCGCCCTTGGGTTCAAACTCCGACACGGTTTTCAGAGCAATGCCGGCTTCGGATTTCACGGGTCGTTCAGGTCTGTACGGCGTGAAAATGTCCGGCGTCGGCAGATCTTCAAGTTGCGGGCGCAGAAACTCAAGCCCTTCGCGCGGCCTTGTGGTGGCACCTTCGGCAATGCGCTTCATCTGTTCTTCCGCCTCAGCCGCGCGGGCCTCCTGCAGCTTCTTGCCAGCGGCCGGGTCAGGTCGGGCACGCAACGCCTCCGACAGCGGCTGGCCGGTGATGGGGTCGAAAGCGGGACTTTCAATTGCGCTCACACCAATTGGCTTCGCCAACGGCTCCGCGGGGGCGGCCTGACCGGCCGGCGCGCGGTCGCGCTTGCCTCTCTGCGCTCGGTTGGTTTCTTGCGCATCGCTTTGCTCTATGTGCGATCGGGATTGACCATCCTTCAGGCGGGCCAGTTCATCTGCAGTCGGAATCTCTTCATAGCCCTCGAGCTTCTGCTGAGGAGCTTCCCGGAAACCACCTGCCTGCTTGTTGTGACCCATGACAATTCCTGTTCGTTTCAAAGCCAGAACATAGTGCATTGGCAAGGCGTGTTAAAGATGCTGTGCCTGCATTCCTGACATCGCAGATGATGGGCGGCGTCACCGCAAGGAAAAGTCGCGACCAGTGACTTGAGCCTTACTCTTCCGGCGGTACACTTCGCGGCTGGCCCTTGTCATCGACGGCGACCATGACAAAGTCAGCATCCGTTACCTTGACCTTTTCGAGGGTCAGATAGCGTTGTGCCCAGGCTTCGACTTCGATGGTCATGGATGATCTGCCAACCCTGGATACGTTGGTATAAAGCTCCAGGGTATCGCCGATCTTGACGGGCAGCTTGAACGATAATGCATTGATGGCAGCTGTGACCACACGACCTTTGGCGCGTTCACCAGACCTGATCCCGGCCGCAAGGTCCATCTGTGCCATCACCCAGCCACCGAATACATCGCCGGCAGCGTTGGCATCAGCAGGCATGGCAGGCACACGCATTGTCAAATTGCCCTGCGGATGTTGAGTTTTGGAATCATGGTTCATCATGGGTGAAACTATTGCTTGATGTTGACCTGATGAGCAAGGGCAGCAATCAAAGCGGCTACCAGCATGACCCAGAAGCCTGCATTAATCCAGGTGGGTTGCACGTAGCCAACTGCCTGTGAGGCGGTGGCGCCCAGTGTCATCTGGATGAAGCCGGCAAGGCCAGCGCCTGACCCAATGTTTTTTGGATCGACAGAAATGGCCGCCGTTATGCCATTGGGGATTGTCAGTCCATTGCCAAATGCGCACAAGGCCATTGGCAGGAACAAGGTTGCCGGATGCTGGAAGCCGGTAGTCGCGAATCCGACCAGCAGGACCGCTCCAGCCAGTGTCAGGAGGTTGCCTATTCGGATCATCCGGTCATTGCCAAGACGTTCTGAAAACCGACCTGAAAAGAAGTTCCCACCCATATAACCGAGAGCCGAACATGCAAACCACATACCGTATTCGATCGGGCTGTAACCGCGTACCGTGACCATGATAAATGGAGCCACGGCGAGATAACAGAAAAACACTGCTGATCCGAATGCGATGGTTGCTGTGTAGCCGCGAAAGGCGGCATTGCGCAGCAGTTCCATATAAAGCTTTATGCGAATAAGGCTGGCGTCAGGTTGAAGCTGTAGATTGGTCTCCGGTAATCGTAGCAGTGCCGCCATGAACACGAGAGAACCGATTGTAGCCAGCAACCAGAATCCTGCACGGAAATTAAACCATTGGTCCAACACCCCGCCTATGGAAGGTGCAACCATTGGTGCCAGCACCCAAGCCATGGTGATATAGCCAATGATCGAGGCAGATTTTTCGCGAGAGAATAGATCACGCACAATTGCGCGGGACAAAATCATGCCGGATGCGCCCCCAATTGCCTGGAAACCGCGTGCAATGATCAGCATTTCAATTGACGTTGCCAAGGCACAGGCAACACTTGCGGCGACAAATATGCCCAAGCCTGCAAGCACCATTGGCCGACGGCCATATCGGTCAGACAAGGGACCATAGAGCAGTTGGCATATGGCGATACCTGCAAGGTACACGCTAAGTGTCAGTTGAACGACGCCTGCCGTGACATTGAAGGTTTGCTGTAGGCCCGGCATGGACGGCACAAACA
>JBAUGO010000379.1:0-12293 GCA_049679775.1 Anderseniella sp. | reverse complement strand
GGGCAGGTGATCATGACACCATTATCAAGAGCTTGCTTGTCATGCTCAACATCACAGGTGGCTCCGGCGCGATAGTCATTGCAAAGAGCATGAATAACGGCAGGGTCTCGGAAATGAGCCCTGTATTCGGCAAGTGCCTGAGGGTCAAAGACATCAAGCCCCGTACCATTATTCCAAGCCCCCAGCTTTTGGTCGATATAAAAGTCAGGGTTAGCCGAGATCATTTGCTCAGGTAATGGATAGGGTTGGGCAAGGAACGGCCAGTGATAGGTGTTCATGGCTCCTGAGATGCTTGCCATTGCCTTCCATTGTTCAATGGTGGGTACGATATCGAGCGTGATCAGGCTCTTGATGTTGGCGGTGTGATCCTGCGCCATCCGATACGCAACGCGCCCACCACGATCATGGCCACAAAGGTGAAAGCTGTCATGGCCCAGAGCGCGCATGACTGCAATCTGGTCATTGCCAAGGCTGCGCTTTGAATAGGCGATATTGCGATCATCATTAAGCGGTTTTTCAGAGCGTCCATATCCCCGCAGGTCAGGAATAACCACGCTAAAATGCTCAGCAAGCCGGTTAGCAACCTTGTGCCACATGGCACCCGTTTGAGGAAAACCATGCAACAGCAAAAGGGCAGGGCCAGACCCACCGGTGCGGATATGGATGCGGGCGCCATCGCCATCAATCATATCCAGCTTGAAACCCGGGAACAGATCACGCATCACGATTTCCTTGCAATGGCACGCCACCCTATGTCGCGTCGGCAAAATCCTTCCGGCCAGCATATGGCATCAATCGCCCTATATGCCAGCTGTTGCGCCTGAAGAACGGATTTTCCTGTCCCCGTCACATTAAGGACACGCCCACCATTGGCAATGATTGCCGTTCCGTCCTGTTTGGTGCCAGCATGAAAAATCTGAACACCGTCGATGGCTGATGCCTCTTCAAGATTGGATATGATCGAGCCTTTGACCACATTACCCGGGTAGCCGTTTGCGGCCATCACCACGGTCAGCGCAGCGGTGTCATGCCAGCGTACAGATACCTTGTCGAGTGTTCCGTCACATGCGGCCAGCATGATGGTAACGATGTCGTCTTTCAATCGCATCATCAAGACCTGACATTCGGGATCGCCGAAACGCACATTGTACTCGATAAGTTCAGGTCCATTCTTTGTAATCATGAGACCTGCAAACAAGACGCCCTGAAATGGCATGCCTTCTGCTGCCATTGCCTGCATGGTTGGGTGGATGATCTCGTTCATCACCCGCTGGGACATTGCCTCATCCATGATGGGGGCGGGTGAGTATGCGCCCATACCACCGGTATTTGGGCCCGTATCGCCATCACCTGCGCGTTTGTGGTCCTGGGCCGAGCCAAATGCAATTACCTGTTTTCCGTCGCAGATTGCAAAGAATGAAGCCTCTTCTCCATCGAGAAATTCCTCGATGACAACCTCGGCACCTGCAGATCCAAACCGACCAGCAAAAATATCCCTTACAGCTGCTTCGGCCTCACTTTGCGTCATGGCCACTGTCACGCCTTTGCCTGCGGCCAAACCGTCAGCCTTGACCACAATGGGTGCGCCACGATCATTGATATAGGCGAGGGCCTGCTCCTGATTGTCGAAACGTCCGTAGGAGCCTGTAGGAATGTTGTACTTTGCACACAAGTCCTTGGTGAAACCCTTGGAGCCTTCAAGTTGTGCTGCCTTTGCACCGGGGCCAAAGGTCTTGATACCAGCGGTGCGAAGATCGTCAGCCAGTCCGGCTACGAGTGGGGCTTCTGGACCAACCACCACCAGGCCAATTGCATTCAACCTGCAAAATTCCGCAACAGCCTTGCTGTCATCAATATCAATCGAAACAATCTCGGCTTCTTGTGCTATTCCGGCATTGCCAGGCGTGCAGTACAGCTTTTCTGTGAGAGGTGAATTGGCAATGGCCCAGGCAAGGGCGTGCTCGCGACCACCTGAGCCGATCAGAAGAATGTTCATGGACTTTAATGGCCTCCTTGCATTTGACCTCGTATTTGGCATCCAATGACAAAGATTGAAAGGATTCTTGTAACAGATGTCTACAGATTGGCCACCAGCAGGTTTTGACCCGGATACAGGCGAGCTTCTCGATGTGGCCGAAACCACCTCCAATGTGGCCGAGTTCTCCGTATCTGAAATATCGAACGCGTTGAAGCGAACCCTTGAAGACACGTTCGGTCATGTTCGTGTACGTGGCGAACTGGGTCGAGTGTCACGTCCGGGTTCCGGCCATATCTACCTGGACCTGAAGGATGATCGATCAGTTATATCGGGCGTCATCTGGAAAGGTACTGCGGCGCATCTGAAAATAGCGCCTGAACAAGGTCTGGAAGTGATCGTGACAGGGCGCATAACGACTTTTCCCGGTCAGTCGAAATACCAGATTGTTATTGAGAGCATGGAGCCTGCAGGCGCAGGTGCCCTTATGGCCTTGCTTGAGGAACGTCGCAAGAAGCTATCTGCTGAAGGCTTGTTTGACGAGGAGCGAAAACGAGAACTGCCTTATCTGCCCAAGGTGATTGGCGTGGTAACATCACCAACAGGTGCGGTTATCCGTGATATCCTGCATCGCCTGTCTGACCGGTTCCCGCGTCACGTGCTGGTATGGCCAGTACGGGTGCAAGGTGAACAAAGTGCTGTCGAAGTGGCAAACGGCATCCGTGGGTTTGATGCGCTGGAACCGGGAGGGACAATTCCTCGTCCTGACCTGGTCATTGTGGCACGCGGTGGTGGCAGTCTCGAAGATCTGTGGGGATTTAACGAGGAGATTGTGGTGCGCGCGGCGGCAGAATGCACGATACCGTTGATTTCTGCTGTAGGTCATGAGACCGACTGGACGCTGCTGGATCACGCTGCAGACTGGCGCGCGCCTACGCCTACGGCTGCTGCTGAACGTGCTGTTCCGGTTCGCTCCGAGTTGCTGGCCTATGTGGCTGATCTAGGTGCTCGTCAGCACCGCGCAATCAGTCGCACCATGGATGAACGTCGCACCAGGATCACTGCAGCAGGGCGCGGACTGCCAAAGCCTGATGAGCTGCTGGCGCTTGCGCGGCAAAGATTTGATACTGCGTCTGGTCGTCTTGGGCAGTCATTGCGCGCTGCTACCACTCATAGCCGTGGCAGGTTTGATCGTATTGCTGCACGGTTGAGCGTGCGTCCCATGCAACAACAAATCGTACGCGATAGAGAAACCGTGCAGCGACTTTCAAGACAAGCCCATCGAAGTGTAACAACCCACATGCAGCAACGTTTGCAACGTTTGTCTGAGGCAGACAAGTTGTTGCGTGCGTTTTCCTATCAGTCGGTGCTGGGAAGGGGGTTTGCTCTGGTGAGGGATAGCGAGGGCCATCCAGTACGCACGACCTCGGCAACCAGTGATGGAATGGCTGTCAGTATAGAGTTTGCTGATGGGCGTGCCGATGCCGTGATCGGTGTGGCAGGCACCAGGAAATCTTCCACCCGGCCAGTTTCAGGCCAGAAGCCAGGCGGTGACCAGGGCAACCTTTTTTGAAAAGTGATAACTGGCAAAGCTCTGATGAAGCCCGTTTGCCATCTGGTTGGAAATCACCTGGAACTGAGTTGGACGCGATGTCGAACCTGCCGATCAATTTCTGGATGATGAGTAAGATTGATGCTGAGCTCCCTTCCAAGTTTGCGTTTCATGGCACGCTCGAAATCATGGAAATTTTCTGCAGCAATCACGAAATTCCCAGGACCACCTGCAACATTTGCCCGATAATAAGCTGCAAGGCCAACATCTCCATCCAATATGGCAAGACCGTTGATCGTAATACCTTTAGCAACTGCATTATCACGACTGAACGCGGGGTTGCGGCCTGAATTGTTGCGTCCGTCACCAGATACATCAATCCGGCGATACTTGCCTTTCAGGACATTGGTTTCGATCATTTCAACGGCACGATCAATGGCGCTGCCGATGGCGGTGTAATTACCTGTGTTTGATCTGGGCATGTTTGCGATGCGTGCAGCCAGCGACTTTATGGAGGCTTCGGAGGACACTACAGTCCAGTCCACCACCACCTTACCGTTTGGAAATCCGCTCCACTGCAACACGGCAATGGCGACGCCATCCTTATGTTGCTGAATGGCGTGGATTATTTCGTCAGCCTCAAGAGCGGAAGCCAGCCCACGCATTTGCAGGCTGTACTCCATATCGTTGATACTTGTGGATGTATCGATTGCCAGCACCAGTTCTATGGACACATGTTGCGCCCTTGCTGGCTCATTTAAAGCCAGCATGAACGACAAGAGTGTCAGTACAAACCTCATGTTCAATGCCTGGATTAGCGGTGTCTGACTGATCGTGGCGAAGAACTTTGCTCTGATCAAGGGTTAACGACTTTGCAGGTCACCCCTTCTCAAGTGGCATTTTGCTCTGTAATACTAAATCCCATGAACTTTGAACCAAGCTTTGCTCCCGCTCAGGAAGCCAAAATTCGCTACATGGATGCAGATTTTCAGATCCTGCGACATGGTGATTTTGTGCGCTGCGCGGTGACCAGACAAGCGATCCGACTTGATGATCTGCGATACTGGTCGGTTGAGCGCCAGGAACCGTACGCATCAGCCCAGATAGCCATGCAGCGCCATCTGGAAACGCTTGCATAATTCTACGGATGATTTGATCAGGCAGGTTTCAAATTCTCAAGTGAGGATTTCGATAAACCTGTGATCCTTGTTGAGGATCAGGAATAGATTTGCAGCGATAACCAGCCATGACAGTAATCGTGAGAGACCAAGGTCTGCTGCGGTATGATCGAGTTTCGAGGCGCGCATCAATACAATGGCAATCACACACAAGGCGTTGGCAATGCCAAGCTGAAGTGCAAGTGGGTAGTCACCTTCAAAAAAGAAGACATTCAACCACTTCAGTTCATTACTGGATAAAACCGTCTGCAACATGGGTTCAGCCAACTTTGATTCAATTATCACCATCCAAGTCGCCTGATTGGGAAGATAGACAAAAAATATTAATAATTTGTGAGTGTGAGGCACGATTTACCATCAGGCGGAATTGAGATTCAGGATTTGTAAATATTCGTTTTGGTGTTTTGATATTGCTCAATACTTGCAATTTGCCGCCTAATGGCGCACTTACCAGATGAATCTATGCTCGTGTGCTAAATGGTTTTGAAGAGTAAAATGAAATGACAACGTGGACACCATCAAGCTGGCGCTCTTTTCCGATAAAGCAGGTGCCTGAATATGCCGACGCTGAAGCCCTTAAAACGGTTGAGGAGCGATTGGCCTCATTTCCACCGCTGGTGTTTGCAGGTGAGGCGCGCAAGCTGAAGCGCAAGTTGGCGAAAGTGTCCGAAGGCAAGGCTTTCTTGTTGCAGGGTGGAGATTGTGCAGAAAGTTTTGCTGAGCACCACGCCGACAATATTCGTGATTTCTTCCGTGTGTTTCTGCAAATGGCTGTCGTGCTGACTTTTGCTGGTGGGCAACCCGTGGTCAAGGTTGGGCGTATTGCAGGCCAGTTTGCAAAACCACGCTCGTCGGACACTGAAAAGGTGGGTGACCTGGAACTGCCAAGTTATCGCGGTGACATTATCAACGGCATGGAGTTTGATGCAGCGTCGCGCGAACCCGACCCTGAACGCCAGATTATGGCTTATCGCCAGTCTGCGGCCACACTCAACCTGCTGCGGGCTTTCGCCATGGGCGGTTATGCAAACCTTGAACATGTACATCGCTGGACCCTGGGCTTCCTGAAAGGCTCACCTGCATCCGAACGTTATCAGAATCTGGCTGACCGGATCACCGAAACCATGGGCTTCATGCGGGCTTGCGGTATTAATCCCGATACCGCGCCACAACTGAAATCAACCGAGTTTTATACCTCCCATGAAGCGTTGCTGCTTGGGTATGAGCAGGCAATGACCCGTATCGATTCAACATCTGATGAATGGTATGGCACGTCCGGACACATGCTCTGGATTGGCGATCGTACGCGCCAGCCGGACCACGCCCATCTGGAATATTGCAGGGGTGTGCAAAATCCGATTGGTTTGAAGTGCGGACCATCGCTTGAAGCAGATGAATTGATACGACTCATCGACATATTGAACCCAGCCAACGAGGCAGGCAGGTTGACATTGATTGCCCGTTTCGGCGCCGGCAAGGTAGGAGATCATTTGCCCGCCCTGATCCGCAAGGTCGAAGCAGAAGGCCGCAAAGTGGTCTGGTCCTGTGACCCTATGCATGGCAACGTCATCAAGGCATCAAGCGGTTACAAGACACGTCCATTTGAGGCGATCCTGTCCGAGGTGCGTGACTTCCTTGCCATTCACCGTGCAGAAGGAACATATGCAGGCGGCATTCACGTTGAAATGACGGGTCAGAATGTTACCGAATGTACCGGTGGTGCCCGCGCAGTATCAGATGATGATCTGGCTGATCGCTACCATACACAATGTGATCCGCGTTTGAATGCAGATCAGGCTCTTGAGTTGGCCTTCCTTGTTGCAGAGGAATTGCGCAAGAGTGTTGTTGTTCGCACTGAAGATGACGATGACAGCTTCGAGGCTGCAGAGTAATTATGGCTCTGTAGTGAAGTGCTTCACGATCGTGCAGGCAGAAGCCCGGATTACATACTAGCGTGTGCCTGCTTGAACGAAATCAGCTTGCGGTTTTTCTGATCCCACAGGGATAGCGGAATGCACTTGATGCTATCCTTGAACGACAAGCGACCAATTTCCTTCAACTCAGGGTAATCGCGGATCACCTTCGGCAGCTTGTGAAATGGCACCCGACTGGACAGGTGATGAACATGATGAATGCCGATATATCCGGTGAGCCACATCAGGGGCTCTGGCAAATCATAATAGGAACTACCATGCAGGGCTGAGTGCTCATGTTCCCATTCGTCATTTTCATCCCAATGGGTGGTGTCAAACTGGTGCTGGACATAAAACAGCCACACCCCAATTGACGCACCAGCGGCAACGATTGGCATCTGGATCAGTAAAAACTCTTTTAATCCAATGAGATAAACCATCCCGCCATATGCAAGGGCAATAGCCAGGTTGGTTCCCATGATGGAAATCCATTGCTGGCGATGGAGATATGAGAGGGAGGAAATCGGCAGGCGGTGCCTGATGATGAAAAGATAAGCAGGGCCTAATACAAACAGCACGATCGGATTACGATACAAGCGGTAGCGTAATCTGCCCAGGGGTGACAGTTTTGCATATTCGGCAACGGTCAAGGTTTCAATGTCACCAAATCCACGTTTATCGAGATTGCCCGAGCCTGCATGATGCAGAGAGTGCGAATAACGCCAGTATTCATATGGGGTCATGGTGAGAACACCCATGCACCGACCTACCCAGTCATTGACTGTTCGCGAAGTAAACATCGCACGGTGACCACAATCATGCTGGACAATAAAAAGCCTGACAAGAAGTGCCCCGGCAAACGGTACTATGGCCAATGTCAGCCAATAACTGACTGACATCAGCGCATACATTGCTGCCCATGTCGCGATAAACGGGACAAGTGTGATGATGATTTCCAAAATGGCGCGCTTGTCGTCAGCGCTCCTGTAAGGTGCGAGCTTTTGCACCCATGCGCGCTCAGCCGCAGTCAAAACAATATTCCCTGCAAAACGATAGCCACCCCTAGCCGTGAATCACTCAAATTTGTGGAGACATGTATTACAGGCGATGCGGGCAAGGGCAAACAGTTTCTCACATTAATGCCCGGATTGTGATTATTGGACGCACTCATGGTTGATTTATTTGCCGCTACGAAACCCTGTTTCACCTGCTTTGGGTCTGTTTTTTGAGATTGAGCAGATTGCCCAAAAGGATAAGCGTGGCTCCTGAGACAGTAAAAACATCAATGCCTTCCGAATAGATAAGCCAACCGACTATGGCGGTGGCAGGGACGCGAATAAAGTCCATTGGCACGACAACAGTGGCGTCGGCATAGAGCATGGCACGTGTCATGCAATAATGTGAAAATGTACCACAAATCGCGACTGCCAGCACATAACCCCACAAATGTGACGGCACGGGTTGCCAAACCCACCATGCTGGAATGGCCCCCAAAATCGCCTGTATGATCAGCATCCAGAACAGGATGCGCACGACACTTTCAGTGCGAGTGAGCCCTTTTACCATGACGACTGATATGCCAAAACCAATGGAAGCCGCCAGTGCCCAGAGTTGGCCAATGTTGGCTTCACCTGCGTGCGGGCGAACGATCATCAACACGCCAACGAGTCCCAGCACAACTGCTGCAACTTTCCAGACACTCATGCGTTCGCCCAGGAACAGCACGGCCAGAATGGCAGTCCAGATTGGCATGGTGAACTCAATTGAGATAACCTGTGCCAATGGGATCAGATTCAGTGCAATAAACCAGGCGTACTGGGAAAAATAATGAACAGTATTGCGGGCTATATGGCGAAACGGATGAGCCGTCTTCATGGCGCTCAGTCCACCTGCGGCATGAACCAGCGGATATAAAAGCACGATCCCTATGAGCGCGCGCAGCTCCATAACCAGGAACGTGTTTACTTCTCGCGTCAGTTCGCGGCCAAAAACGGCCATGGACAGCATCAGGACCATCCAGCCGATCATCCATAACGCAGCTTTCAGGATTGAGGGGGAATTTGCTGTCATCACTACAGCCTATGACAAATCGCGGAAGCCTAATCAAGTATTCCATTCGAGTTTGCTTCATACGGTGGCAACTGGTCCCGTATTGTCCGGCGCAGAAATATCCGGTAGCACATGGCTTGAGTGATCTAACGGGGCTAATTTGTTATGGAACTGAAACTCTATAATTCGCTGAGCAAGCAGAAAGAGCTTTTCGAGCCAATCGATAGTGATCATGTACGCATGTATGTCTGTGGCCCCACGGTCTATGATTATGCCCATATTGGCAACGCCCGGCCCATCATCGTGTTTGACGTATTGTATCGGTTGCTGCGCAGGGTCTATGGCGAGGCAAACGTCAAATATGTCCGCAACATCACTGACGTGGATGACAAGATCAATGCCCGCGCCAAACAGGAGGGTGTGCCGATTTCCGACGTGACGGCCCGCACAACCAGTCAGTTTCATGAAGATATTTCAGCCCTGGGCGTGCTGGAACCTGATGTCGAACCGACCTGCACCAGCCACATTCCCCAGATGGTTGAGATGATCAAGGTGCTGATTGCCAAGGGTCACGCTTATGAAGCAGACGGTCATGTGTTGTTCCATACCCCCAGCATGAAGGACTATGGCGAGTTGTCCCGTCGGTCCCTGGACGAGATGATCGCTGGTGCACGCGTGGAGGTTGCCTCCTACAAGAAAGACGCAACAGACTTCGTGTTGTGGAAACCATCAGATGATGAAACACCAGGTTGGGAAAGCCCGTGGGGCAGGGGACGGCCCGGGTGGCACATTGAATGTTCAGCCATGGCCAAAGAACACTTGGGCGAGGTCTTTGATATTCATGGTGGTGGTATTGATCTCCAGTTTCCCCACCATGAAAACGAGATTGCTCAGTCACGCTGCGCTCACGGCACTGACGTGATGGCGAACGTGTGGATGCACAATGGTTTCCTGCAGGTTGAAGGAAAGAAGATGTCCAAGTCGGACGGCAACTTCATCACCATCAACGAGCTTTTGCAGAAATGGCCAGGTGAAGTTTTGCGTTTCAACATGCTGCGAACCCACTATCGTCAGCCCATTGACTGGACGGAGAAGTCTGTGCAGGAAAGTTGGGATGTGCTGGCAGGTTGGTATGCAGGAGCCAATCCTGCTGCTAGTGCGCCGGGGTTTTCGGGTGATGTGCTGGAAGCGTTGCTGGATGATCTCAACACACCTCGCGCTATTGCTGCTCTACATCAAATGCCGGTTGGCGAACGTGCTGCAAATCTGGCCGCTCTTGGCTTTGCTGGAAGGTTGACCGATCCGCGTTCAACCGATGTTGATGAAGACAAGGTCAAAACCGCTATCAATGCCCGCCTTGCAGCGTTCAAAGAAAAGGATTTCGCTACAGCTGACAGGATCCGCGATGAACTGTTGGCTCAGGGAATCCAGCTAAGGGATTCAAAAGACTCAGAAACTGGCGAGCGAGTGACAACCTGGGAACTGAAGCGATGAGCAAACGCGAACGCCTCTATCTGTACGATACAACCTTGCGTGACGGTGCTCAAACGCCCGGCATAGACTTTTCGCTGGAAGACAAGCTTGCGATCATTGCCATGCTGGACAGTCTCGGTATTGATTATATTGAAGGCGGCTATCCTGGTGCCAATGACACCGATACTGAACTGTTTTCAAAGCCTCGCAAGATGAAGGCAGAGTTTGCCGCTTTCGGAATGACGCGCAGACCCGGCAGGTCTGCTTCCAATGATCCGGGTCTACAGGATTTGCTGCAGGCAAAATCAGGCTCCATCTGCTTTGTGGCCAAGTCATGGGATTATCACGTCAAGGTGGCCTTGAAGACCACGAACAAGGAAAATCTGGCATGCATATCTGACAGTGTGGCTGCTGCCATTGGCTCAGGCAAACAGGCAATGGTGGATTGTGAGCACTTCTTTGATGGCTACAAGGCAAACCCTGACTATGCACTGGAATGCGCCAAGACCGCCTATGAAGCTGGCGCTCGTTGGATAATATTGTGTGACACAAATGGTGGCACGCAACCCAATGAGGTTGAGGAGATTGTCACCGCCGTAACCGCACATGTGCCTGGCGTTCATCTGGGCATCCATGCCCACAACGACACCGGACAGGCCGTGGCCAATTCACTGGCAGCTGTGAGGGCAGGCGCGCGCCAGGTTCAGGGAACCCTGAACGGGATTGGCGAACGCTGTGGCAATGCAAATCTCGTTTCCATCATTCCAACATTGGTGCTGAAGCCAGGGTTTTCAAAGCTTGTCTCAACCGGCATCAGCGACAAGGCACTGGCGAGGCTGACACACGTTTCCCGAGCCTTTGATGAATTGCTCAACCGGGCGCCAGATCGGCAGGCGCCATATGTGGGCGAAAGCGCATTTGCTACCAAGGCGGGAATTCATGCATCAGCGCTCCTCAAGGAGCCAGAAACCTATGAGCACATTGCCCCGTCAGTCATAGGGAATAACCGACGCGTGCTTGTGTCTGATCAGGCTGGAAAGTCCAACCTGATTTCCGAGATAGAGCGTGCTGGTCTAAAGGTGGACAAAGACGATCCACGCCTTGGCTCGTTATTGCGTGAGGTAAAGGAACGCGAAACTGCGGGCTACGCTTATGACGCAGCGCCTGCCTCATTCGTGTTGCTGGCAAGGCGATGGCTCGGCACTGTACCCCCGTTTTTTGAGGTTGAATCATATCGTGTTTCAGTTGAGCACCGCCACAATGCCGCTGGCCAGAAAACCTCAGTTGCAGAAGCTGTCGTAAAAACAATTGTCAGTGGCGAACGCATCTTGTCAGTGGGTGAGGGCAACGGCCCCATCAATGCTCTGGATACGGCTCTGCGCAAGGATCTGGGCAAGTATCAAAAGCACATAGTTGACCTTGAACTGGTTGATTACAAGGTTCGGATATTGAATGGCGGGACAGGGGCAACGACGCGAGTTCTGATTGAAAGCCGTGACAAGTCCGGGGAGCGCTGGTTCACCATAGGTGTATCGCCCAACATTGTTGATGCCTCGTTTGAGGCCTTGCAGGATTCGGTGACCTACAAGCTGTTGAAGCAGGGGGCAAAAGTCTGACATGACATTGACCGTGCTGCGTGACGGGACATACCACAAGAAGCCATGGAAAAATGGTGGTGGGATAACTGAAGATGTCTGGGTATTGCCCGATGCTTCATCTCAAGATGACTTTGACATCCGCCTGTCATTGGCAACAATTGATCGCGATGGACCATTTTCGGCCTTTCCTGGTATTGACCGCACCATCACGCTTGTTGGAGGTGATCCGTTCGTCCTGGATTTCGGCAATGGACACCAGCACCGCATGGAAATGTTGCAGCCATTCAGCTTTGACAGCTCATTGACACCTTCAAGCAAGCTTATCCTTGGTCCATCTCGTGATTTCAATGTCATGACACGGTCCGGGCGCTGGCGTCACGAAGTTCGCGTGCTGGATAAGTCAATGTCCGGAATTGACCTGACACCATCAACAATAGCCATCATTCACATGGCAATAGGCTCAAGTACTATCAGAGCTGTTAAACAGGCCTCTTTGTCAAAGCGTGATACCGCACTCATACGTCAGGCAGAACACTTGCAGGTTGAACTGGAACC
>JBAUGO010000378.1:0-2015 GCA_049679775.1 Anderseniella sp. | reverse complement strand
TTATTCTTTCGGTTACACAAACTTCCTCGGCTTTGCGGTGGATTTCTGCCGCTCCGGTGGTGAAATCGTGGAACGCTTCTGGGTGCCGCTCGGATCGTCGGACTTCGGTGGAGTAATCGCGGCGCTGCCTGACGATGTGGATGCGATCTATCTCGGTGTCGGAGGTACTGACGCGATCAACTTCTTGAACCAGTACCAACAGGCAGGTGCCGGAACCAACCTGATAGGCGGCACAATCATGGCTGACCAGACGGTGCTGACGTCGAAAGGCCGGGCCAAGGATGCGCTCGTCGGCACGCCGACTTCGGGTGCGCTGGCCCAGGATAACCCTGATCCGGCCTGGCAGTCATATGTGAAGGCCTATCAGGACGCATTCCCGGCAGACAAACGCTTCCCGTCTCCCTCGCTCTTCGGCGTCGGGTACTACGTTGCTGCACTGGCTGCGATTGACGCCCTGAATGAAATCAATGGCGATCTTTCAGACGGACAGGTGAAGTTCCGTGCTGCTTTGGCCGACGATCCACTCGACACGCCTCTTGGTGCGATATCTCTGAACGAAAACCGGCAGGCAACAGGTACGGTCTTCATCAACGAGGTGCAGGATGACGGTGCTGGCGGACTGAAGAATGTCATGGTCGACAAGGTAGAGAACGTCAATCAAACCCTTGGCATGACGCCTGAGCAGTTCCGGGCGATGGGTCTCCCGTCACGTGACACGCCAGATTGTAAGGCGCTCGCTGGCGGCTAACCACATTCAATGGAATACCCGCGGGGCCAGGCGACTGGCCCCGCGCACAAGTCCCGAGGGGGAACATTTGCATTCTAGGTACAACACGCACTGTTTTGGGTAAAACGTGTCTCTTATCTGCTATTTGACAAGAATTCACTTTGCTGACCGCATCCTTGAGGACGCTTTGGCTGAAGAACTGTCTCGCCTCCAGATCAGGCGGCCGCTTATCATTATTGATGAGGAAGGGGTGGGTAATGATGATCTGGATCGCCTTGTCTGTAGCTTGCCGCCGAGTGTCGATCACACAATCTATGTAGCCTCAAAAACGAGTGCCATTGCTGGCCGCGTACAGGCTACAGACATGATTATGCAAGCCAGATTTGACGGCATCATTGGGTTTGGAGGGATGGCCGCACTGGACCTTGCACGGCTGGTTTGTAACATTTCGATGCCACTTCTGACGATTCCAACTCGAACGGAGTCTATCGGTATAGGGCCTGTTGGAATGGATGCACTGACACCAGTGGGACAACATGTAAAACTCCCCACTGCAATCCTTTGTGACCCAACTCTGACGACAAGTGCCAATCCTTTAGAGACCGCTGCAGGGGGCATGGATGTGCTCATTCACTGCCTTGAATGCTTCCTCAGCCCTGCCTTCAATCCACCTGCTGACGGTATTGCGCTCGACGGTCTACGCCGTGCTGCATTCAATATAGAGGCTGCTGTCGAGAACGGTAGCAACCTTTCTGCCCGACGTGAGCTTCTTGCTGCTGCGCTCAATGCGGGGTTGGCATCAGAAAAGGGTTTTGGTGGAATTGTAGCCGCATCACATGGCCTTGAAGCCGTAACCCGTTCGCGCCATGGTGTGCTGCATGGTGCGCTACTGTCTGAGATTTTAGCCTTCAACTCTCCGGCTGTGGTTGATCGGTTTGACCAGATCCGGATTGTACTCTCGCTGGCAAAGGGATCCGATCTGGCAGAGCAGTTATCACTTTTGGCCGAGCGAGTTGGATTGCCACTCAGACTGTCCGAGATCGGGATAAAGGCCGAAGTTCTTCCAAACGCTGCGCGTAAGGCAGCTGCCGATCCGGCCAACCGGACCAACCCGCGCCACGCAACTGCCCACGACTATGAAAGGATAATGCGAGCCATTTTGTAGTGTCTTCCTGATGAAGTTTGCCAAAACCTAGAATTGGAGTAACATCAAGTGGCTGGACGGGCTCGAAGAAAGTTCGCAGTGCCAAAAAAGATAGGAACAAAAGTTCGTTGGGAGGTGTACATG
>JBAUGO010000377.1:0-7660 GCA_049679775.1 Anderseniella sp. | reverse complement strand
CATTCGCTGATGTTGCAGGGTTCCAAAGAGCGCCCACTTCCGCAACGGATGGATCGCCACACTTGATGAGAATTTGCCAGGTGAATCTGTCTGCTGCGTGATCCTTTGCAGGTGCTGTCATTTCAATGATATGGCCAAATAGACTCTCTGCACGTGGGTTTGCTGCGTCTACCTGTTCTGCAGTGCGCTTGTTGTTGTTTGTCAACATCACATAGATTTTGCCGGTCTTTTCGTTTGGTTGAACATCTTCAGGCCGGTCCATGGGTGTTGCCCCAAGTGCTTCCGCAGCAAGGCGTGCATCAATCAATACCTGGGCCTGACTTTCCCAGCCGTTTTGCGGTGTCAGTGGGCCTGTGCCATAGACCAGTGGTAGCCAGTCTACCGTGCCATCGGGGTTATATTTGGCAACTGACAGTGTGCCATCAGAAAGCAGTTTCTTGTTTGCTTCGCGATCATCACTCATTTTGTCAGATGATACAAAACGGTAGACATATTCAAAGCGCGCATCATCGCCAGAATAAACAACCACACGGCCATCACTGTTGAGAATACACTCGCAACCTTCATGCCTGAACCTGCCCAGGGCGGTGTGCTTGACCGGTGTCGAGCTTGCATCAAAGGGATCTATCTCCACGACCCATCCAAACCGATTTGGTTCATTGGGCTCCTTGTCGACATTGAAACGGTCTTGATACTTGCCCCAGTTGTACCAGTTTCCAGGTACGCCATACCGGGTAAAGCTGGCTTCTTGCGCTCCACCCAACCCCTTGTTCAAGCGCTTGCCCTTATCATCTTTCTGGTCAGTCCAGAAATATCCATGAAAGTTTTCTTCTGCAGTAAGATATGTCCCCCATGGGGTCACACCACCAGCGCAATTGTTCAGGGTCCCGACAATCCGCTTGCCTGAAGGATCTGCAGCAGTTTTCAATCTTTCGTGTCCGGCCGCTGGTCCATCAACAGCCATTTCAGTATTGGATGCCGAAATGCGGCGATTAAATTCTGAGGATTTGTTGAGCTGCCACTTGCTGTCACGCTGGGAGACTTCAATGACACTCATTCCATGAGCCGCCATTACAATATCCGCCAGTTCAGCTGTTATTTCGACAAAGTCATTCTTGTTTGGCTGTGCACTCAATCCGGGAAACATGACTTCCGGGTTGGTGTATTCATGGTTCACACACATCAAGAAAGTGTCTGGCTTGCCTGACATTTCAAATATGCCAACATAATCATTATTGTGACCAAACTGCCTGTGCTGCTTGGCAGCAGTTTGTGCCAAAGGATCAAATGCGGGGGCATCTTCAAAGACCGGATCGCCCCAGCGGATGAGAACATCTGCGTCATATCCATCTGCAACATGATGAGTGAGATCAACTTTGGCACTCAACTCCTTGAAGTCAAATGAGGATTTCTGTGTTCCAGCAATTACTCGTGGACTGACACTTCCCATCAATAATCCCATCGCTGACACGGCAAGGGCACCCTTTAGAAGTCCTCGGCGTCCAAAGCGATGTTGAATTACGTCTCCGATCGTATCACCGAGAACGTCGTGGGTCGGGGTGTCATCAAATGCTTCAAAGGCTTCTGCCTTGTTTGAAAAGTTGCTCGTATCGTCAGTATAAGCCATGGCTGAAGACCTCCAGTGATGGTGCTTGTGATGTTTAGTCTTGGTGGCAAATCACTACAAGCGCTATGCAACAGGCGTATGACTTGGATTGCGTCTCGACCCGGCTTGGCGAAGCAGCTAGTATTGCCATGAACACGGGTGCGCAAAGTTTTATGTGGAAGGTGTCTAAAGTGCAGACCGGCCTAAAATTACCTCAGGTTTTGACACCTGGATTGAAGTTTCGCGAATGGCGAAAAGGTGATGCGCCCGGTCTTGCCCGCTTCATGACGCAACCTTCCTATAATCGCTGGCTGGCCGTTAGAATGCAGTCGGCGGCCGAGCTTGATGTCATGGTGAAGCGCCATCTCAAACGCTTGAGCAGCAATGATCGCCGTCATTTCAGGCTGTGCGCTACCGACATATCCACCAACGAGTTGATAGCAGATGGATTTATATGGCTTTTGGGTGGGGATGCAGCGGAGATTGGATGGGGAGTGGATCCGGACGTGTGGAATTGCGGCGTTGGCACACAAATGGGTGAAGTATTATGTGCCATGGCGATAGAACGGCTCGGCGCAAAAGATGTCTGGTGCAAGGTCATGTCACCCAATCTTGCATCTGGCCATATTGCCCGCAACCTTGGGTTCAAGCTTGAAAAGACCATCACCTCTGGTGCAACCGGCCTAAACCGCACGCATGATGTGGACATATACAAACTCACCGCCACAGATTATTTCGAGCGCGGATATGCCATCTGAAGCCGTGGTTGTAGGGGCCGGTCCTTCAGGATTGATGGCGGCTGAAATCATGGCAAATGCCGGACTGTCTGTTACTGTTCATGATAAAATGCCATCGCCTGCCCGAAAATTCCTGATGGCGGGCAGGGGTGGCTTGAACCTCACCCATAGTGAACCCATCGATACATTCCTGACCAGATATGGCGAAGCAGCCTCATGGTTGGATGCACCTGTACGCGAGTTCTCCCCAGACAAGGTACGCGCCTGGGCAGATGCTCTGGGGCAAGAGACATTTGTCGGCTCATCCAGGCGCGTCTTTCCTGCAAGCTTCAAGGCATCGCCGTTGCTGCGTGCCTGGTTGCAGCGATTGGACAGCATGGGCGTAAAGCTTAAAAGCCGTTCGCGTTGGACTGGATTTTCTACTGATGGTGGACTGGTTTTCAGTGATGGAACAAACATCACTCCAGACGTCACGGTGCTTGCACTCGGAGGGGCAAGCTGGCCCCGTCTTGGAGCCGATGGCAGTTGGACCGGTCTGCTTAAAGCCCGTGATATTGCAATCACTCCACTTGTCGCTTCAAATGCCGGTGTTATGTGTGCGTGGTCGCAGGTGACACAACAACGCCATGCAGGCACGCCACTGAAGCGCATTTCGCTTTCGTGTGGCGTTGCGAATGCGCGCGGTGAAGCCATGATTTCCAGTGCCGGGCTTGAGGGTGGTGCCGTTTACGCCCTGTCACGCACAATCAGGGCGCATCTCGATGCAGGAAAGTGTGAATTGATACTGGACTTGCGGCCTGACCTGGAAGTTGCACAACTCATCCAACGGTTGGAGGCAGTGCCGCAAAAACAATCCTTGACCAACAGGTTGCGCAAGGCGTGTCATTTGAAGCAGCACGAGATATCAATCTGGCGTGACACAATTGAGCGCGTGCCTGATACGGCCGAGGCTTTGGCACGTAGTATCAAGAATGTCACCATCCCTGTGACCGGTATTCAATCGTTGGATCGTGCGATCTCGACAGCAGGGGGTATCCACAATGATGAAATTACGGATCAGTTCATGCTGAAGAAGCTGCCAGGTGTGTTTGTATGTGGTGAGATGCTTGATTGGGATGCGCCAACAGGCGGATATTTATTGCAGGCGTGTTTTGCTACCGGAGCAGCCGCTGGTGCTGGTGCAATAGCTTTCAGCAATAAAACCGCATGAGTAAACTCACCGGATTTACGGCGCCCTTTGATGCAGTGGTTATTGGAGCTAGCGGGGGCATCGGGAGTGCATTTGTAAGCCTGCTTGAGCTTGACCCCAATATCGGTCAGGTGCTGGCTTTCGCACGATCCAGTGGTGATAACCACATTGACCTGACTGATGAAGAAACCATTTCAGCCGCCGCTGGACGTGCCGCGCAATTGCCAAACCTGCGTTTGGTCATTGTTGCAACAGGCTTGTTGCATGATGGTGGTGTAATCCAGCCAGAGAAAGCCTTGCGATCACTAACTGTCAACGGTTTTGAGCAAAACTTTGCAGTCAACACCATCGGCCCCGCACTGGTGATCAAGCATTTCGCTCCGATCATGCCACGCGCTGGCAAGTCAACTCTTGCGGTCTTGTCTGCCCGGGTTGGCTCCATTTCCGATAATCATATTGGTGGCTGGTATGCATATCGAGCCTCCAAGGCAGCACTCAACATGCTATTGCGCACGTCAGCAATCGAACTTGCCAGAACCCGCAAGGAGCTGTGCATTCTGGGCCTGCATCCAGGCACCGTTGACACCGGTCTGTCTGCACCATTTCAGTCCAATGTATCTTCGGAAAAGCTATTTACTCCGCACCAGTCAGCAAGCTATCTGCTTGATGTCATCAACAACACGGACGCTGATAAATCAGGTTGCGTGATTGCCTGGGACGGACAACTGGTGCCAGCCTGATTGCCCATTGCCGAAGTTCAACTTTTTGAGCATCCTGAGACATTGAATCTGCTAGGAGATAACCATGACATATGCAGCAACACCAATAAGAGCCAACCGCCTCGACTTTCCCGAAATCAGGGCAGATCTTGCTGCTGCGTTTCGCTGGACAGCACGTCTCAATATGCATGAAGCGGTTGCCAATCATTTCTCTGTGGCAGTCAATGATGAGGGTACCAAATTCCTGATGAACCCCAATCAGGTGCATTTTTCGCGCATCAAGGCATCAGATCTGCTGTTGGTTGATGCCAATGACCCCGAAACCATGAACAGACCTGATGCGCCGGATCCAACCGCATGGGGTCTGCATGGTGCAATCCATCGCTTGTGTCCTCATGCACGCGTGGCAATGCATGTACACTCCATCCACGCAACCGTACTGGCAACGCTTGAAGACCCACGCTTGCTGCCAATTGACCAGAACTGCGCAACCTTCTTCAACCGTTATGCGATAGATACCGAGTATGGTGGTCTCGCCTTTGAGGAAGAAGCCGAACGTGCTTGCCAACACTTGTCTGATCCTGCTCGAAAAGTGCTAGTCATGGGAAATCATGGTATCATGGTCATCGGTGATACAGTGGCAGATGCTTTCAATCGAATGTATTATTTTGAGCGTGCCGCAGAAACCTATATCAAGGCGCTTTGGACAGGGCAAAAACTGAAGGTTCTGTCCGATGAAGTGGCAGAAAAAACAGCTAGTGAACTGGAAAATTATCCTGGTCAGGCGGATTGCCATCTGAATGAACTGAAAGCGATACTCGATGACGAAGGCTCCAACTACGCAAGCTGATCCGGGATAAAAGCATGGGCAATTGTTAAATGCCCCATATTCATCAAGGCAGAGCGCGTGCGTTCGTTATTACCTCATAGCCCGTCGCGCAATGATATGCGATATGCAGCTCATCAGATAGTTTGCTGACATAACTGGAGTGCAACACGGATGTTTCTTTCCGTTTTTGATATATTCAAAATTGGCGTTGGCCCGTCTTCGTCTCATACAATGGGACCCATGACAGCGGCTGCAATGTTTCTGAATGATTTGCGCAGGGACAAAAATCCCATACCGGGTGCAGGGCCGGTTGCACATGTTCAGTGTTCGTTGCATGGCTCTTTGGCCTTTACGGGAAAAGGCCACTCCACAGACCGCGCTGTGATCCTTGGCTTGTGTGGGTTCGAACCCGCAACCATTGATCCTGATGAAGCCGAGGCTGCGCTGGCAAGTGTCGCTGAATCGGGCAAGGTTTCTCCTCAAGATTTGCCAGAGTTGAAGTTCAACCCTGCTGCTGACTTGATATTCGATTATGACAAAATACTTTCCGGCCACGCCAATGGCATGATGTTGCGGGCTTTTGATGCCAATGGTGCGTTGAGATACGAGGAAACCTATTATTCCATTGGTGGTGGGTTTGTCCTGACAGCAGATGAACTGGCTGATCTCGACCGGACACCTAAGGGCCTTAAAGCAGCCAAAAAGGAAGCAGGCTACGAATACCCATTTGCATCCGCCAAAGAGATGCTGGAGATGGGCGCAAAATTCGGCAAGACCATCGCTGAAATGAAACGCGCCAACGAAATAGCCCATTTCGGACCGCATGACCTTGATGCCAAACTCGATACTGTCTGGAAGGCTATGTCGTCCTGTATAGACCGCGGGTTGCGCGTAGACGGAATTCTGCCGGGCGGCCTGAAGGTGAGGCGGCGCGCAAAACATATTTACGAACGCCTTGTCGAACAGCGTGGATCAAATATGGCACAGCCTCATGTCGCAAATGACTGGATGAGCGTTTATGCCATGGCTGTGAACGAGGAAAACGCAGCAGGCGGCAAGGTTGTCACCTCACCAACCAACGGGGCGGCTGGTGTGGTTCCTGCCGTCATGCGCTATTACCGTGATCATTGCATTGGTTCTACCGATGAAGGCTTGCGCACATTTTTACTGACTGCGGCAGCTGTTGGTGGACTAATCAAACACAATGCATCCATTTCAGGTGCCGAGGTTGGCTGTCAGGGCGAAGTTGGTTCTGCGGCAGCCATGGCAGCTGCGGGTTTGTGTGCAGCTCTTGGTGGCACCAACGAACAGATTGAAAACGCAGCAGAAATTGCCCTTGAGCACCACCTTGGCATGTCGTGTGATCCCGTTGGTGGTCTGGTGCAGGTGCCGTGCATAGAGCGCAATGGTTTGGGCGCCATAAAGGCAGTTTCTGCAGCTTCGCTTGCCCTGCATGGCGATGGTCAACATTTCATGCCACTGGACAATTGTATCGAGGCAATGCGCCAGACGGGCAGGGACATGTCTGAAAAATACAAGGAAACAAGCCTTGGCGGGCTCGCCGTTAACCTTCCTGAGTGTTAATTGCCACCGTTTGAGTTTTTCAAACCCTTGGCACGATGTTTGCTTCATTTTTCCTGAACGTTTTGACGGTATTTTTGGCATTACTACCGACAAACTGTAATCGGAAGAGCAGGTATCTAGCTGACCATGTCAATATCTCGGGAACCTTCAGACTTCACACCAGTGCCTGGTGCGCTTTCTCTGCGTGTCCTGAGCTCGCTTGCCGAAATGGATGCAATCAGCGCCAATTGGTCCGAGTTGGAGACAAGTTGCAGCGATGTGATGACCTATTATCAAGGTTATGATTGGTGTCGAAACTGGATTGCTGTGGTCTCAAAGGAGGCCGGCGACGCACAACCTCATGTTGTTACTGTCTGGCTGGGACCCAAACTGATCGCGCTCCTGCCCTTGATGGTAACGCATGCCACCGGTGGTGTTCGCGTGCTTGGAAATCTGGGTGAGCCGCATTCGCAATATTCAGGGATATTGACTGATCCCGTCTTGTACAATGATGCAGCATCAACCTTGCTGAGTGACTATTTGCGCAAGGCTGCGGGGTGTGATCTCGTCAATCTTGATCTGGTTCCGCAAAGCTCTCTGCTAAATGCAATTGCAAGCAAGGCCTGCGCTTTAACCGGTATACCCAATGAAAACTCTGTACTCGATCTGACGCACTTTGCCAGCTCTAAAGATTATCTTGCCTCGCTTGCTGGCTCCAAGGCAAAGAACAGGGATAAACGTCGTCGCAAACTAGAGAAGAATTTCGGCACACTCGCCTTTCGAGAAGTCTGGGCGGGTGAGCCTGAGTTTGGCCAGCTCGTCAAATCCTGCATTGATATGAAAAAGATATGGCTTGCGGAAACCGGCCGGATCAGTACCGGCTTTGCGCTCACTTCATATGGTGATTTTCTGGCAAGCCTTTCTGGTGATCGCACAACCCGCGAGGGGCTGGTGGCACTTGTTCTGAGCGCTGGCGAGCGTGTGATTGCCATTGAAATCTCGATGATCCGCAAAGGC
>JBAUGO010000376.1:0-2213 GCA_049679775.1 Anderseniella sp. | reverse complement strand
ATACATACCTGTCCCTGATGTATGGTGCAGTTATTGCTCTCCCCGTGTCTTGCCACTGGCCAGCTTGATGCCGGTCTCTGCCTTGCAAGTCACCATCACGAAACCCCTTCCGTGACGTGAACAATCTGGAGGGAAACATTTAACAAGATGAAAATTTTAGACGAATGCAACGCTAACCTGACTATCCGGGAGTTTGAAACTCTGGCCATGGTTCACACAACTTAAACAAGGCTTGTAAAGTTTTACTTGTCCTTCACCTGGCGCAGGAGTTCTTCTGCGGTCATGCCTCGCGCCTCATAGTTTTCGGCCAGTTTCCGCAACGCCTCATCAGCTTCACGCTGACGATTCCACATGGAGGCATAAATGCCATTTGCCCGCAAAAGTTCTTCATGGGTGCCGCGTTCAGCAATCTTGCCTTCACCGAGGACAATGATTTGATCAGCCTCTATGACTGTAGACAGCCGATGCGCAATAACCAGGGTTGTTCGATCCTTTGATACCGTTTTCAAGGCAGCCTGAATTTCCTGCTCGGTCATTGTATCAAGTGCCGAAGTGGCTTCATCCAGGATGAGGATTGGCGGGCCTTTCAGGATTGTGCGAGCTATGGATACGCGCTGCTTTTCCCCGCCGGACAATTTAAGTCCACGCTCGCCCACCATGGATTTATAGCCCTCAGGCAAGCTCAACACAAAGTCATGTACCTGAGCCAGACGGGCAGCTGCCTCAACCTCTTCATCAGTGGCATCCGGTCTTCCGTAGCGTATATTGTATCTGATGGTGTCGTTGAACAGCACAGTGTCCTGCGGCACCATGCCTATGGCAGCCCGCAATGAGGCTTGGGTGACGGTACGGATGTCTTGCCCGTCAATCGATATCGATCCTGATGTCACTTCATAGAAACGGTATAGCAGGCGCGAGATGGTAGATTTACCTGCACCTGACGGGCCAACAATAGCGAAGGTCTGACCTGCAGGAACCTCGAAATCCAACCCTTTGAGGATTTTACGTTCCTCGTCATAAGAAAACGTCACATTGTCAAACCTGATCACACCTTTGTCTATTTCAAGGTTTCGCGCATCACTTGCATCCTTGATCTCGGCTTCCACGCCCAGCAGGTCGAACATCTGCTCGATGTCTGCAAGCCCTTGGCGGATTTCACGGTACACAAAGCCGATGAAATTGAGCGGAATTGACAGCTGCATGAGCATGGCATTGATGAAGACAAAATCGCCAAGTGTCTGATTGCCCTTTTGCACTTCAAGCGCGGACAGCACCATAACGATTGTCATGCCCAAGCCAAAAATCAGGCCTTGGCCAAAATTAAGCCAGCCAAGCGAAGTCCATGTCTTGGTGGCTGATGCTTCGTATTTCTCCATGGACGCATCAAAGCGGCGCGCTTCCAGTTCCTCATTGCCAAAATATTTGACGGTTTCAAAGTTGAGAAGGCTGTCGATGGCTTTGGTGTTTGCATCATTGTCGGAATTGTTCATGTCCCGGCGGATATTTATGCGCCAGTCACTGGCTCGCACCGTGAACCAGGAATACAGCCACACCATGATTGCGATGATTGCCAAATAAGTTAGGCCGTAGGCATAGGCAAAGATGATCGCTGTCAGGGCAAATTCGAGAATTGTTGGGGCGGTCGATAAAATCGTGAAGCGCACAATCGTTTCAATGCCTTTGGTTCCGCGCTCAATGACACGTGACAGGCCACCAGTGCGGCGTTCCAAATGGAAGCGCAAGGAAAGCTGATGCATATGCTTGAAGGTTTTGAATGCAAGCTGGCGCACTGCGTGCTGACCAACGCGCGCAAAAAGCGCATCTCGCAACTGGTTCAGACCCCATTGCAACACTCGCGCCACGTTATAAGCAAGCACCAGCATGACAGGTGCCAGAAGCCAGGCAGGCATGATGGCAGGCGCATCAAGTTTGCCGTTCAAGGCATCGGTTGCATATTTGAAAAAGTATGGCACCAGAATGAGCACAAGCTTGGCCAGAACCAGATACATACAGGCCCACAAAACACGCATTTTCAGATCCGGGCGATCTGCTGGCCACATATAGGGCCACAGGTTCCGCACGGTCTTCATGGTGGAGCCGCTTTCGGCAGAGACAATCTTGTCGTTCAAAACAAACTCTTTCGGTTTATCTGCTCAATTTAGAGCCCGTATCTCACTCACAACAGATACAAGCCAGATCAGCAAGTGCATAAT
>JBAUGO010000375.1:0-3500 GCA_049679775.1 Anderseniella sp. | reverse complement strand
GGTGGAGCCGGGCACGACGATCTCTTTGGTGACAATGGTAACGACACCCTGAATGGCGGCGCTGGACACGATGAACTCTATGGTGGCAATGGAAACGACAACCTCTATGGCGATGCCGGACAGGATTATCTTTCCGGTGGCAAAGGGAACGACAACCTCTATGGCGGCGCTGATGATGACGAGCTCGCTGGAGGTGCCGGTTCAGACTTCATCGATGGTGGAAGTGGCTATGACACACTGGATTTCCGCAATTCGTTTTCAGGCGTGACAGTCAACCTTGAAACCGGCACAGGTCTTGGCGGAGACGCTCATGGTGACACCTACGAAAATATTGAGGGGGCCCAAGGCAGCAATCAAAATGACGTCCTGATTGGAGACAATTTAGAAATTGGCAATTGGCTTCTCGGCAATGACGGTAGTGATGTTCTCAATGGCATGGGCGGTAACGATTACCTTGAAGGTGGAAGAGGTGCCGACACATTCGTGTTCATCAATGATGACCGGTTTGGTAACAACAACGACATCTTCCATGGCCGTGACATTATATACGATTTCAACTCCGCAGAAGGCGACCGCATTGATCTTTCGCAAACCGAAGTCCGCGACTGGAATGACCTGATCAACGGTGGCGACCGGTTCCTCACCGATGACGGACAAGGAAACGCAATAATCTATACGATGAACGGCGTTGAAGGTGATTATATCAGGTTGTTTGGTGTCAGCGCGAGCAGCCTCACAGCAGACGATTTCATTTTCTGATCACAGGCTCAAGGCAACACTGAAAATCTGATGGGGCGACTGGCAGATGTCAGCCGCTCCACTTGGTGCGCATGGTTACAAGTTCTTCGGAGGCGGTCGGGTGGACGGCCATGGTTGCGTCAAAGTCAGCCTTGGTGGCACCCATCTTGACTGAGATGCCTAGCAATTGAGCCATTTCACCCGCATCTGGGCCCATGATATGACAGCCCAGAACCTTGTCGGATTTTGGCTCGACAATGAGCTTCATCAGCATTTTTTCATCGCGACCTGACAAGGTATGCTTCATCGGCCGGAAGGTTGATTTATAGATATCAACCTGGCCAAATTTTTCGCGCGCCTGCGCCTCGGTCATGCCAACCGTGCCGATCTCGGGTTGCGAGAAGACAGCCGTTGGTATGAGTGAGTGATCGACCTTGATGTCCTTGCCACCGAACACAGTGTCAGCAAAGGCGTGACCTTCGCGAATGGCGACGGGCGTCAGTGCGACACGGTCGGTTACATCGCCCACAGCATAGATGTGATCAACGCTGGTTTTTGAGTAGTCATCAACGATAATGGCGCCATTTTCCCTGGTCTTGACACCTGCATGCTCAAGCCCCAGTCCGTTGGTATAGGGCGAGCGGCCAATGGCAAACATGATCTGGTCGGCTTCCAGAGTGTCGCCATTGCTCAGTGTGCCCTTGAGTGTTTCGCCGGTTTTTTCTATGGCGGTGAAAACCTCACCGCAAATGATCTCGACGCCCTTTTTGGTCATTTCTGCGCTCAGGTGATCACGCACGTCTTCGTCAAAGCCACGCAGGATCTTGTCGCCGCGATACAGCAAAGTTGTCTGTACCCCAAGGCCTGCAAAAATGCCGGCAAACTCAACCGCGATATATCCTCCACCAGTGACAATAATACTTTCAGGCAGGTTCTCCAGATGGAAGGCTTCGTTTGACGTGATGACATGTTCTACGCCGGGCAGTTTTTCATCGACGTTCGGTGTGCCTCCAGTGGCGATGAGAATGTACTTCGCGGTGACGTGGCGTTGCTCGCTGACCAGAAAAACCGAATGCGCATCGCGCAGTTCTGCGCGAGAGTTGAAAAGCTCAACACCGGCTGATTCCAGATTTTTCATGTAGATCTTGTTGAGGCGGTCGATCTCCTTGTCCTTGTTGGAAATCAGGGTCCACCAGTCAAATTTTACTTCGCGGGTGGTCCAGCCGAAGCCGACAGCATCCTCAAAGCTTTCTGCAAAGTGGCTGGCATAGACGAAGAGCTTTTTCGGTACACAACCGCGAATAACGCATGTACCACCATAACGGTATTCCTCGGCAATGCCGACTTTTGCACCATGTTGCGAGGCAATGCGCGCTGCTCGCACGCCACCGGACCCGCCACCTATTACAAACAGATCATACTCATATTCAGACATCAGACATTGGCTTCCAGAGTTTCGACACCATCAGGACCACCTAATATCGCCAGTCCCGCCATGCCAATGAACAGTCCGTGATCGACGACACCAGGAATGGTGGAAATCACCGAGGCAAGCTTTTGTGCATCAGGGATTTTACCAAACGAACAGTCGATAATGACATTGCCATTATCCGTGACAAACAGCTCGCCATCCTTGATACGAAGCGCAAGTGTACCTTCACAACCGGCCCATTTGCCTGCGTGCTCAAGCTTCATGGCCGTTGACTTGACACCAAAGGGCACGATCTCAACCGGCAACGGAAAGGCACCCAGGCTTTCGACCTTTTTTGTGCTGTCAGCGATGATGATGAGCTGCTTTGATGAGGATGCCACGATCTTTTCACGCAACAACGCCCCTCCTCCGCCCTTGATCAAGGTCAGGTTGGCATCCAGTTCATCGGCACCGTCAACCGTGAGATCAAGGATGGGCTCATCATCCAGCCGGGTGAGCGGGATATTGAGTTTCTCAGCCTGTTGACGGGTCGCCTCCGAAGTTGGAACGCACACGACGTTCAAACCGTTGGCGACCATCTCCCCAAGGCCTGCAACAAATTTTGCAGCCGTGGAACCAGTGCCCAAACCAATCTTCATGCCGTCCGCCACGTGCAAGAGTGCTTCGCGCGCGGCGGCTTCCTTCGCCTGGTCAGGTGTCACGCGCTCAATCCACCCATCAGCATGTACTTGATCTCGACATATTCCTCGATACCGTGGATAGAGCCTTCACGACCGATACCGGATTCCTTGACGCCACCAAACGGGGCAACCTCGGTTGAGATGATGCCTTCATTGATGCCGACAATGCCGTACTCCAATCCTTCACCAACACGCCAGATGCGGCCAATGTCACGGGTGTAGAAATAGCACGCCAGGCCAAACTCGGTATCATTGGCCATCCGGATGGCTTCTTCCTCGGTCTTGAAGCGGAACAGCGGGGCAACAGGTCCGAAGGTTTCTTCCTTTGTCACCTTCATGTCGGTGGTAACGTCGCGCAAGATGGTTGGCTCGTGGAAATTGCCGCCAAGCGACTTGCCGCCAACCACGATCTTTGCACCCTTTGAAAGAGCATCCTCGATATGCTCGACAACCTTGTCGACACCAGCCTTGTTGATCAGCGGTCCTGTTGTGACGCCATCCTGGGTGCCGTCGCCCACTTTCATTTTGCCAACGGCCTCAGCGAGCTTTTCAGCAAACTTGTCGTAGACACCGTCTTGAACCAGCAACCGGTTGGCACACACGCATGTTTGACCTGCATTGCGATATTTTGAGGCCATTGCCCCTGCAAC
>JBAUGO010000374.1:0-2804 GCA_049679775.1 Anderseniella sp. | reverse complement strand
GTCTATGAGACAACGCCGGGCCGCCTCAAGATTGGTGAACTTTTGCCAAAGCAACCTGGCATGTCTCTTGAAGTTTGCAACAAGCTTTTGACCAAACGCGAAATTTCCAAGATGATTGATGATGTTTATCGTGGATGTGGTCAGAAAGAGTCCGTCATCTTCTGTGACAAGATCATGGGCCTTGGTTTCTATAATGCATTCAAGGCGGGTATTTCGTTTGGCAAGGATGACATGGTCATTCCTGAAACCAAGACCAAGCTGGTCAATGAGACCCGTGACCTGGCGACGGAATATGAACAACAGTACATTGATGGACTGATCACCCGTGGTGAAAAGTACAACAAGGTTGTTGATGCCTGGGCCAAGTGCACAGACAAGGTTGCCGATGAAATGATGAGCCGCATTCAGGCGGTTCAGATTGACGAGGTGACCAAGCGTGAAAAGCCGGTAAACTCGATTTACATGATGGCACACTCAGGTGCTCGTGGTTCACCAGCTCAGATGAAGCAGCTTGGCGGTATGCGTGGTCTTATGGCCAAGCCGTCTGGCGAAATCATTGAAACCCCAATCATCTCCAACTTCAAGGAAGGTCTGACCGTTCTTGAATACTTCAACTCCACCCACGGTGCCCGTAAGGGTCTTGCCGATACAGCGTTGAAGACAGCAAACTCCGGTTACCTGACACGTCGTCTTGTTGACGTGGCTCAGGATGCCATCATTGCGGAAGAAGATTGCGGCACCAAGAACTCGATCACGGCTCGTCCAATCATTGATGCTGGTGAGATCATCGCTTCCCTTGGGTCACGAGTGCTTGGTCGTACTGCGGCTGAAGACGTACTCCATCCTCAGACCAATGAAGTGATCATTCCGGCAATGCGCGAGATCACGGAAGAGGACGTTGATAAGATCGAGGATGCAAACATCCAGGAATTCCGGATCCGCTCTGTGCTGACCTGTGAAACCCGCTTTGGTGTTTGTGCGCGCTGCTATGGTCGTGACCTTGCTCGCGGTACTCCGGTCAACCATGGTGAAGCAGTCGGTGTTATTGCTGCCCAATCCATTGGTGAACCTGGTACCCAGCTCACCATGCGTACCTTCCACATTGGTGGTACGGCACAGGTTCTCGATGAATCGTTCGTTGAATCAAATCACGAAGGCATTGTGAAACTGCGCAACTCAAATGTGGTGACAGACAGCTCAGGCAAGATCATCACTTTGGGCCGTAACGTTGCTCTGGTTATTGAAGATGAGCAGGGCCATGAACGTGCGGTTCACAAGCTGGTGCAGGGTGCGCGCCTGTTCGTCAACGAGGGTGACAAGGTCAAACGTGGAATGCGTCTGTCCGAATGGGACCCATACACTCGTCCGGTACTGACTGAAGTTGATGGCATCGTCGAGTTTGAAGACGTTGTGGATGGTGTTTCCGTCTCGGAAGTCACCGATGAGTCCACTGGTATCACCAATCGTGTTCTGATTGACTGGCGCACAAGTCCGCGTGGGGTTGATCTTCGTCCTGCAATTGTCATCAAGGACAAGAAGGGCGAAATCCTCAAGCTGCCACGTGGTGGCGAGGCTCGGTACCTTCTGTCAGTTGATGCCATCCTGTCTGTTGATCCAGGTTCAAAGGTAGCCTCAGGTGACGTTCTTGCGCGTATTCCACTTGAAAGTGCCAAGACACGTGACATCACTGGCGGTCTGCCGCGTGTGGCAGAATTGTTTGAGGCTCGCCGTCCAAAGGATCATGCCGTCATTGCCGAAATTTCCGGCAAGGTCGAGTTTGGCCGCGACTACAAGAACAAGCGTCGTATCCGCATTGTGCCGGATGATGCGTCTCTTGAGCCGGCTGAGTACCTGATCCCGAAAGGCAAGCATTTGCCTGTTCAGGAAGGTGACTATATCGAAAAGGGCGAATACATCCTTGATGGTCACCCAGCACCTCATGACATTCTTGCGATCAAGGGCGTCGAGGAACTGGCTACCTATCTGGTCAACGAAGTGCAGGAAGTTTACCGTCTGCAAGGCGTGAGCATCAACGACAAGCACATCGAGGTTATCGTGCGTCAGATGCTGCAGAAGGTCGAGATCACTGATGCCGGTGAAACATCACTTCTGTCTGGCGAACAAATCGACAAGACAGAGCTCGATAATATCAATGCCAAGATGGCTGATGAAGGCAAGAGGCCTGCATCTGGTGTGCCGGTTCTGCTGGGTATTACCAAGGCAAGCCTTCAGACACGTTCATTCATCTCCGCCGCATCGTTCCAGGAGACAACCAGAGTGCTGACCGAAGCCGCTATTGCCGGCAAGATCGATACGCTGGAAGGTCTGAAGGAAAACGTGATTGTCGGGCGTCTTATCCCGGCAGGTACAGGCGGTATGTTGTCCAGGTTCAAGTCGGTTGCTGACAAGCGTGATGGCCTGATCCTCGAAGAACAAGGTAATAAGGCGGTTGCTGATGCAAGCCGGGCAGCTGAGGAGGCCGCCCAGCCAGGCGAGTAATCCTGATCGGCTATTGATACACTTAGAAACCGCCGTAATCTTTATATGATTGCGGCGGTTTTTGTTGTTTAACGATGCATGAAGTAGGATGGTCCAATGACATTCAAGCTATCAAAATCAGTTTTCATGTTTCTGGGGCAGGGCGGCCACCGGGAAGGTGCTGCCGACAATCCAGAGCGTGCATTTGTTGTTTTTGTGTCAGCCCGCAACGTGGCGGGAGCTGAGAAGGAAGCCCAAAAGGCGCTCGTGGCGCGTGGGTGGCGCGATGTCAGTATTCTGCGAGGTGCAGAGGTTCCTGATAGACC
>JBAUGO010000373.1:0-4901 GCA_049679775.1 Anderseniella sp. | reverse complement strand
GAAAATAGCTGCTGGCAGATATGGTCCTTAAGGTATAACTTTGATAAGTCTGTCCCAATTCATTCAAACAAAGTGAGACTTTTTCCATGAAACTCCACCACAATCCAGCATCTCCCTTCGTTCGCATGGTGATGGTAACAGCTCATGAAGTTGGTATTGCTGATCAGATCGAAACAATTGATACCGGGACTTTTTTGCCGGTTGAGGTCAATCAGCAAGTGGCGAAAGACAACCCGCTGGGCCGGATTCCTGCGCTGGTAACGGATCACGGCACACCCGTTTATGACAGCCGGGTGATTTGCGAATATTTGTGCCATCATGCTGGCGACAAGGTGTTGTTGCCGGATGAACCTGTCTCGCGGTTCAAGTTTCTGACACTTCAATCATTGGCAGTCGGCACAATGGACTCAGCTGTGGCCCTTCGCTATGAGTTAGCCCTCAGGCCAGAAGCCATGCGCTGGCCCGACTGGATTGCACGCCAGAAAACACGGATCAGTAACTCGCTTGATGTTCTTGAAAACAGTTGGGGAAATGAGCTGGAGAGTGTAAATTGCGGTTCAATAGCTGTTGCCTGCCTGCTTGCCTATCTGGATTTCCGCTATGGGGATATGAACTGGCGCAATAGTTGCCCGAACCTGGCAAAGTTTTATGAAGGCTTTGCTTCGCGCGCCTCCATGATGAATACCCAAATTCCTGCCTGAGCCTGCTGATACTCATGCTGCGTATAGTAGAACATCCCGGCTTTTTGGTCAGTCTCGTCATGCTATCCCTGGCAGCCGCCTTATGGTGGATGATGTGGGCGCACATGGGCAGTGGTGCCACCATGTCTGACATGGACATGATGGTGAACTGGTCTGCCAAAAGCCTGACCGGTACGTGTGTCATGTGGTTATTCATGATGCTGGCCATGATGCTGCCTGCCATGGTGCCAATGGTAGCCACCTACGCAATGATTTCCAGTAATGAGGTTCAAGGCTTGTCTTTGGCTGTGAGGATTGCGGTATTTATTGCTGGGTACTTTGCTCTTTGGGCTGCGTTTTCCATTGGGGCGGCCTTTGCACAAACCGCACTTGCGCAAACGCCCTGGTTCGTGGAGGGCGGGACACAAGCCCTGCCCCTGGCCTCTGCCGTCCTGCTTATGGCAGCAGGTGCCTGGCAACTCACACCCATCAAGGATACCTGCCTGCAGCATTGCCGCTCTCCCATGACCTTTTTGATGGCGCACTGGAAAGGTGGCCTGAAAGGTGCGTTTCCGGTTGGGCTTCATCATGGTGCTTATTGTGTGGGGTGTTGTGGCGCAATCATGGGGTTGATGTTTGTCTTTGGTGCCATGACGGTATGGTGGATGGCAGTGCTGGCCTTGTATTTCGTTGCGGAGAAAATATTACCACGCGCAGAAATCTGGGGTCGCATGACAGGTATTGTGCTGATCGTATCAGGCTTGTACGTTCTGGTGAACCATTTTGGAGTTTTATGATGGCTGAGATTGAAGAGTGGAAGATCAAGGGTGAACTGGCGCTGAATTGTAACTGCGACCTGTTTTGCCCGTGCGTTGTGTCTCTGGGCGAAGCAAAGCCGACCCATGGCTATTGCCAAGCGTGGATGGCTGTTCGCATTGATGATGGCCATTGGGGCAGCACCAGCCTCAAGGGCGTCAACGTGGCTGCGCTGCTTGATATTCCAGGACGTATGGGCGAAGGTGGCTGGTCTGTCGGCCTGTATGTGGATGACAAGGCATCGGACGCTCAAGCTCACGCCCTCGAAATGATACTGTCAGGATCCGCCAAAGGTACGACGGGCCTGTTCAAACTGTTGGTGGCGAATTTCCTCGGTACACAAAGAATGCCGGTGACGTATGAAACCAATGGCATTGAACGCACAGTCACAGCCGGTCGCAAGGTTATGGCCTCTATCAAGCAAATTGCCGGCGCCCGCCCCGGTGAGGCTGTTACAGTCCAGAATACAACTTACTGGATGGGTCCGGAAGTGATCGTGGCCCAAGGCATCAAGGCAAAGGTGCGTGACTTCGGTCGCGTCTGGAACTTCGACGGTAAATCCGCTGAATTGTGCAATATTGAATGGTCAGGTCCTTGAGACCTGGCACTCATTCGCCTTTGAACACCGGTTTTCGCTTTTCCAGAAATGCGTTCACACCTTCCTGGTAGTCATGGCTTGCGGATGCTTCAACCTGCAAGCGAGCCTCAACCGCCAGATGCGCCTCAAATCCGTGTGAAGATGATGCGTTAATTGCCTGTTTTATCAAGGAAAATGCCTTGGTCGGCTCTGTTGAAAGACGGATGGCCAACGCACTCGCTTCGCTCATGAGGCTTTCATCATCACAAACCTGCCAGATCAAACCCCATTCCAAAGCCTTTTCTGCGCCAAGTGGTTCAGCCAGCATGGCGAGACCCTTGGCCCGGGCTTCTCCCACCTGTCTTGACAATGTCCATGTGCCACCTGCATCAGGGATAAGGCCGATTTTAGCAAAGGCCTGGATGAATTTTGCTGACCTTGCCGCCAGGACTATATCGCAAGCAAGCGCCAGATTGGCACCTGCACCTGCGGCAATTCCGTTTACCGCACAAACAACCGGCATTGGCAAATTGCGAATACGCGCGACGAGCGGATTGAAATCTTTTTCCAGTATCTCATGAATTTCATCAGGCCCGTCCATATTTAAGTCTGACAAGTCCTGACCTGCGCAAAAGGCCCTGCCTGCGCCTGTCAGCAAGACGGCGCGCACACCACTGCCTGACTTCTCTATCTGATCAAATGCCGAGCGCAATTCTGCGTGCATGTTCCGGGTCGTGGAATTCAGCTTGTCAGGACGATTGAGCGTCACGATCGCCACTTTATCATTGAGCTCAAAGATAATGTCAGAGTAAGCCATTGTCAGATCCTCTACGTTGAAGGCAAAGTGTGCCTCAGTCTGGTTGATACAAGCAATGTGCAAATTGGAAAAACATGACTGGAATGAGCGAATTTGATGTCGTGGTTGCCGGCGCTGGCCCAGCGGGTCTGGCTGGTGCTTGTCTGTTGGCGCAATCAGGCTGTGAGACAGCATGCGTTGCCCCGGATCTTAGCGAAATATCAAGTCATGACCCTCACGCCATAAAACGCACTGTGGCGTTGATGCAGCCTGCAATCCGACTGCTGGAAAGCCTGAACCTCTGGCCTGGTGATCTCATTGCCCACTGCGCACCCCTCAAACGATTGAAGATTGTAGACGACACCCTGGATACTTTTTCTGCCCCCACGGTGGTGTTTACCGCATCCGAGCTGGGCATGGACGAATTCGGCTGGAATGTGCCGCTGGAATTGCTTGTCAGCACCCTCATGCAGGCAGCAGATAAGCTGGGTGTCAAACTGATCCCTGCAAGTGTGATGTCCTGTGATCACAAGGCTGGTTTGGCGACACTGACCCTGAGCAACGCCGAACACCTGAAGGCCAAAGTGGTTATTGGTGCGGATGGCAGACAATCAACCTTGCGCCGTGACGCAGGCATTGCCACGAGCGAGTGGAGCTACGATCAGGTTGCGCTGGCCATGAGTTTTACCCACACGTCGAGCCACCACTGTATCTCCTCGGAATATCACAAGACTTCCGGGCCGTTTACAACCGTCCCCCTGCCCGGCAATGCTTCCAGTCTGGTGTGGATGGTCAAACCACATGAAGCCGATGAAATTACAATCTTGAGCGATGATCAGATGGCCAGCCGCCTGCAACTTGAAATGCACGGTGATCTGGGATTGGTACAAACCGTGACACGCCCGATGACCATTCCCATGAGAGGTCTGACAGCACGAAAGTTTGCTGCAAACCGGGTCTTGCTGGTAGGCGAAGCAGCCCATGTGGTGCCGCCTATCGGTGCTCAAGGGTTGAACATGAGCTTGCGCGATGCGGCCGTAGCGGCAGAAATGATCAGTGACGCCATGCGTCTTGACGAGGACCTGGGCTCTGAAAAGCTTTGCCAGCAGTATGACGCTCAAAGACGTGCAGATGTCCTGCCACGCCAGGCTGCGGTTGACACAATGAACAGGTCGCTGACCTCACAATATTTCCCGCTGCATCTGGGACGTGCATTAGGTATGACTGCCTTGCAGAACATTCCACCTTTGAGAAAGCGTGCCATGTTGCAAGGCATGAACCCGGAAGGTTCCCTGCCGCGTGTGATGCGCGGATGAAGTCATTTAACGATTGATACTGCCGACTGATGCAGGACTGGTTTCAGGGAATGGGTGTGTAGCTGATCTTTGGCTTTCTATCTACCAACGCACCCCATTTTGAGTTGTACGGGTGCACAAGATCAACCTTTCCGGAAGTGCTCATCAAGACACGCTTTTCATTGTGCCAACGAAAAATCCCACCACTCATGTTGGCGGTTTGCACCGCTCCGACAGCTTTCAATTGTTCTCCAACAAGACCTGCCAATTTGGATGAACGTACGCCTACCGAGCAATAAAAAACCACCTGTTTCCCTTGCACCATTGATGCGTACTGTTTCAGGAAATCGGCCTCGCTCATGTCAGGATCGACACGTATGGCACCTGGTAGATGGCTCACCAAAAACTCGTCTTCCTCTCGCACGTCAAACAGCACGACATTTTTTGATGTTGCCTGAACATTGGCAACAGTGCTGGTGCTCAGCTGGGTCACGGACGGATATTTTGAGACCACATCCTGTTCTACCTCATCCAGTGAAAAAGCGGATGCAGCATTGGGAGATAAGGCCAACAACGCACCGATGATCACTGTTCGAAAAAGATGATAGGTTGTCATGCAAACACCCAGTCAGAAAATGAAGATACTTACACAATACCGGGGTCATCAAATCCTGACCAATAACACTTATGTGTGTGGTATGTGAGCGGACAGCATCATCAAGGCTTATTTCTGGTTC
>JBAUGO010000372.1:0-13148 GCA_049679775.1 Anderseniella sp. | reverse complement strand
CCCCCAAGGGCTTCGACAAGATGGTCGCTGCAAATATCGCAGCAATCACCAAAATCAAATTCAAGACCGCCCCCAACAAGTTTGAGGCACTCGCAGCCCATGATGCAATGGTCATGGCGCATGGCGCAATCAACACGGTTGCAGCCTCGCTGTTCAAGATCGCCAATGACATCCGCTTTCTGGGATCAGGCCCACGATCAGGCCTTGGTGAGTTGGCTCTTCCCGAAAACGAGCCCGGTTCTTCCATCATGCCAGGCAAGGTCAACCCCACCCAGTGCGAAGCCTTGACCCAGGTTTGCGCCCAGATATTTGGCAACCATGCCGCGCTCACCTTCTCCGGTGCGTCGGGCCACTTCGAGCTCAATGTGTTCAACCCGGTCATGGCCTACAATTTCCTGCAATCAGTTCGCCTGATGTCAGATGCCGCCATCTCCTTCACCGATAATTGCGTGGTAGGCATCACCCCGCGCAAGGATAACATCAAGGCTGGCCTGAACAACTCGCTGATGCTGGTAACAGCGCTTGCGCCAAAATTCGGCTATGACCTTGCGGCCAAAATCGCCAAGACTGCGCACAAGAACGGCACGACCTTGCGCGAAGAAGCCCTCGCCGCCGGCATTTCAGCAACGGACTTTGACACCATTGTTCGACCCGAAGACATGATCGGCCCCAAATGAGTGATCCGGTAAATCTCAACAGGTTTCGCAAAGCCCGCGCCAAAGTGGAGAGCGTCAAGCAGGCCGAGGAAAACCGCGCCCGCTTTGGTCGCACCAAAGCCCAGCGGGACCTGGACAAGGCCCTTGTCAGCCAGAACGACAAGCACCTTGACGCCCATCGCCTCAACGATGATGAGTGAAACGCCTCAAGGTCCGGTGAAACGGTCGGTGACCATTGCCGGTCACCGCACGTCCATCTCGCTTGAGCAGGAATTCTGGGACGCCCTCAACGAGATGGCGGTTGAGAAAGCCACATCACTGGCGGGCCTTATCACCATTATTGATGAAACCCGCGGTCGCACCAATCTGTCATCGGCCTTGCGGGTTGCAGTGCTCAAGGCTATCCGAGAAGGGAAGCTTTAGATTGCTTTTGCATTCCCCGCTCACGCTTCGCCCGTATTCTTGGCGGCCGTACAATCAACCGACCAGATGGTCACCTTGCCAAAGCCCTTGAGGTTGATCGTGCCTGTGCGCAAGAACTTGTGTTCATCCTGCAACACGACCTTGATGTCGCCTGTGGTCACCACGCACCCTGGCGTGCCCACGCTCTCCAGTCGCGCGGCAAGGTTTACCGCCGCACCCCACACATCATAGGAATACTTGGACTTGCCGACGACGCCCGCCATGATCGGGCCTGATGCCATGCCGATGCGCAACTCCAGATCAATACCATGGCGCTCACCCACCTCGCCCGCACATTTCAACATGGCCTTGGCAAAATCCACCATCGCATGTTCAGGCCGGTACACCGGTGACGGCACACCCGCCACCGCCATGTAGGCATCGCCAATGGTCTTGATCTTTTCGACACCATATTTCGTTGCCAGTTCATCAAAGCCGCGAAACATGTCATCCAGCACCGCAACGACACGGACCGCGCCCAACCGGTTGGAAAGTTCCACAAACCCGACTATGTCTGAAAACAGCACAACCACATGTTCATGAGCTTGCGCGATCGTTTCACCGGCGTTTGCCATCAGCCTGTCGGCAATCGCATCCGGCATCATGGCTTTCATCAATTCCTGCAAGCGTGCTTGCGCCTGCTTCGCCAGGAAGAACGCATAGAACACCACCACGAACATGATCCCCATGACGGAGACGATGGCCGTTGCAAAAGTCTGACGCATGAAGGTTGGGTCATCGTAAATGCCTGGCGCCGGGTGTGGCCACATGTTCCAGCTGACGATGATGATCGTTGCTGCCGCAACGCAAATGACCGCGACAAGCTTGACACGCTCCATGCCCAGGATCGCAAATGACACGGCTGCGGTCGCGATCAGATTGAGCATGATGCCGGAGTCGCGTCCGAGCAAACTGGTGAACCAGGTTACGGAAAAAAACACGACAATTGTAAGCCACAAAGCGGCTGCTATACGACCAAAACGGTGAAATAACGGGGTAATAACGGTACACAAAGCGGATACGATATTACCCCAGACCAGCGGCGCAAGTGAAGTATAGTCGTGCATTGAATAGGTCAGCGCAAAGCCCAGTGATGACAGTGTTGCCAGAAATCCGGTGACGTTTGCGACCACAAGACCCAGCTTGTCATGCCCGTACCAGCCATCTGTGCCAAGCGTTACAAAGCGCTCCAGCCACGAACCCTTGTATTGCTTTTTGAGGTCTTCATTCATCGGCCTCGCCTACCTGTGTTCTTCAACATTGGCGTCAATAAGTGCCTTATTATAAGCACTTAGCGCACCAACATGATCTACCCAGCCGATATGTGTGCCATGGTCACGATTGTCGAAAACAGCAAGTCTTGTGTATCCGCCTTCATCCATCGTGCGCAAGGTTTTTTCCAGCGTGTCAGACAGGATGAGCACCGGTCGGTCAAACAGAACAGGCGGGTCGGCAAGCTCTTCCGGTGTCAGGTTGATCATGAAGTCGCGCACGGTACAGGTTCTGACAATCCGCAAGTGTGACCCTTCTCCCAGGAAGACCCCGCGCTGCGATAATTGCCACAAAAAGAAGCTTTTTCCCAGTAAACCTTGCATTATCATCGACGCAATTGACACTGACAACAGCAAGGCAATTGTGATTTCATAGCCGCCTGTCAGCTCAAAAACGATAAGCGCTGTTGATATTGGCGCACCCAGAACCGCCCCTGCCACCGCCCCCATTCCAAGCAAGCTATAAACCCCGTAACTCGACGCATAATCGGGAAATGCAGTGCCCGCGATAATGCCAAACGCGCCACCGGTCATCGCCCCCACATAAAGTGATGGTGAAAAGATGCCACCACCAAATCTGCTGGCAAGGCAAATGGCCGTTGCAACAGTTTTTGCAATCAGCAATGCGAGCAACCAGCCCAGTCCATAGCTTTCCTTTAGCGCCAGACTGGTAGCTTCATAGCCTACCCCAAGTACTTCTGGCACCGCCAAAGCCATCATGCCAACCGCAAGACCTCCCACGGCAGGGCGTAACCAGATCGGCATGGTGACGTGACGCGCAGTCCAGTCCGCACTCATCACCGTCAATTGGAAACACACCGCCACAAGTCCACAAACAATTCCCAAAAGCGCAAATGCCGGAAATTCCCAATAAGAAGCAATCTGTTGCGGACTCATGATGAAAGCTGGAAAATCGCCCAGCCAGACCCGTGTAATCAAAGTGGAAACAACAGCAGCCAGAACAGTTGGCACGAAAGCTGACAACGCAAAATGACCTAATATGATTTCATGCGCGAAAAGCACGCCAGCTATCGGCGCATTGAAGCTGGCAGAGACCGCAGCAGCTGCTCCTGAGGCCAGCAAAACCCGTCGAGAAGCAGGTTTCAGATTGAATTGCCTGTTCAGAAACGCAGCAGCCGTTGCACCAAGATGAACCGCCGGGCCTTCACGGCCAACACTGGCACCAGCGCCGATTGATATGGTAGAAACAAGTGCCGATAAAAGTCCTGATCTCACGGAAATGTTGGAGTTGAATAGCGCCCCGGCTTCAATGACATCGCTGATGCCGTGCGCGCGACGTTCCCGCAAAAACTTCCATAAGATCAGGCCGACCAATAGCCCGCCAATTGTAGGCGCGGCCACCACCAGCAACGGAGCCTTGAATGACGCCAGCGTGGCAACAACATTCTCGTGTCTATTGCCCAACCACAACCACTGCGTATAGCCAATGGCTTCTCTGAAGGCCAGAATTGCGAACGCAGACACAACACCAATTGCCAGCGCAAGTGCCCATACCAAAGGGTGTTGCGCAGCTCGGAAAGCCCGCATTTGCGGCAAGGTCAAATCGCCCAGCGTTGTAAATAGCTTTTGCCGTAGTTCGCCCATGGGCGAGCGCCCCGCTAAATTACGATAAGAACCTAGCTGAACATGAGCAGGCCCTGCAGCGCAAGTCTTTGAATTTACTTTCGAACAATCCCGATTTTGTGGCCAACCTGCGAGGGTACGGGCAGCCCGACATGAGCTGCATGCATGCCAGCAAGCTTTTCCTGTATATGATCTGGAAATGGCGACGACGCCTTGGCTGCCATGTCAACATGCATGCAAATCGCTTCCATGGTGGCAGACAACCATCCTTCACGGGCATGAAACATCTCCTGGACGTAATGCATCCGCTTGGCATCATGATCCAGCAATTGCACCGTTACCTTGACCTCATCACTGGCATGAAGCTCTCTAAGGTAGGTAGTATGTGTCTCCAGCGTGAAGAAGGATGCACCAGATTTCAGGTATTCCGGTCCCAGTCCTACCAGTTCAAAGGCCTCATCACATGTGCGGTCAAACAAGACAGCATAATATGCCATGTTGAAGTGCCCGTTATAATCGATCCAGGCATCTTCAACCTTTTTGATGCTGCCAACAAACGGCCGCCCATAATTTGTCATTTTGTGATCTTCTCTATTGTCTAAAGTTGATGCGCGAACATTAATCCTCAGTATAGTGTGGGCTGTCTTACAGGTAGAGGAAAATATGACACAGGCAGAAACAACCAGACGAAACTCCCTGTCGCAAGCCCTTTCCGAAATTGCAAAAGTGCTTGGCGATCGTCTTTCCACATCACAGGCAGTTCGCGATCAACACGGCAAGGATACAACCTGGAACCCCGGACACTCGCCTGATGCTGTTGCATTCGTAAACACAACAGAAGAAGTCCAGCGCATCGTACAGATTTGCGCTCACTATGAAATTCCTGTCATCGCCTATGGCACAGGCACCTCACTGGAAGGACACATCACTTGCCCGTTTGGCGGTATTTCAATCGACGTCAGCAACATGAATAAGGTGCTGGAGGTCAACACCCAGGACTTTGACGTACGCGTACAACCAGGCGTTACCCGCAAACAACTGAACGAGTACATCCGTGACCAGGGCCTGTTCTTTCCGATTGACCCAGGCGCAGATGCATCTCTTGGCGGCATGACAGCAACTCGCGCCTCAGGCACCAATGCTGTGCGTTACGGCACTATGCGCGACAATGTTCTGTCCTTGACTGCGGTCATGGCGAACGGCGAAATCGTCAGAACTGCAAGCAGGGCCAAGAAATCATCGGCAGGATATGACCTGACGCGTTTGATGGTTGGCTCGGAAGGCACACTTGGCATCATCACCGAAATCTGTCTGAAGCTGCATGGCATACCGGAATCCATAGCCGCTGGCGTGTGTCCGTTCCCCAGTGTGGACGCCGCTTGCAATGCGGCCATAACCTGTATCCAGATGGGGATTCCGATTGCGCGAGTAGAACTTGTGGATACGGAAAACATCAAGGCATTCAATACGTATTCAAAGTTGGGACTGAAAGAATCTCCCACCCTTTTCGTCGAATTCCATGGCACAGAAAGCTACACCAGGGAACAGATCGAAACCTTCTCGGCCATTGCCGAAGACCTGGGTGGTGGACCATTCGACTGGGCCACAAAAGAAGAAGATCGCAACAGGCTCTGGCAGGCACGTCATGACGGCTGGTGGGCAATAAAGGCAGTCAAGCCTGGCAAGGAAGCATTAGGCACTGATGTTTGCGTCCCCATTTCACGCCTTGCAGAATGCGTTGAAGAAACCCGTCTCGACCTTGAAGCGCACAATTTATACGGCCCAATCCTTGGCCATGTCGGTGATGGCAACTTCCATGTTGTGTTGTTTTGCGATCGCAATGACCCGGCCGAAATCAAGGCTACAGAAGAGTTCCTCTATCGCCTCGCCATGCGCGCCATTGCCATGGATGGCACCTGTACCGGAGAACACGGTGTAGGCTCAGGCAAGCGCAAGTTTCTCGATGCAGAACATGGTGCTGGCGTTGCTGTCATGCGGTCCATCAAACAAGCCCTTGACCCAAAGAACATTATGAACCCTGGCAAGATCCTGCCTGGATAACCCTGTCACAAAAAGCGTTTAAAGAGACACGTGAGCATATTGAAATCACCATTACTGATTTTTGGAATCCTGCTCATACTTTTGGCAGGAGCGCTTGGCTTTGGACCGCTGTTCGTCAACTGGAACACCTATAAGCAAGACTTTCAACGTGAAGCAAGCCTGGTAACCGGCCGGCAGGTTGTCATAAATGGACCCGTCAGCGTGAGGCTATTTCCATGGCCGCGCTTGACCGCTGCTGATGTACGAATATCGAATCCGGTTGGTGCAATGGTGGCTGATCTGGTTCGAGTGGAGCTCGTTGAGGCTGAAATTGCAGCAGCTCCTTTACTGTCAGGCACAATCGAGTTGCGCAAGATGAAACTTGTCCGCCCGGTTATCTCGCTGGAGCGCCTGGTTACGGGTGGTGTTAGCTGGAAAATAAATCCGGCAATTTCATTGAACGGACTTCCCGGCGCGCAACAGATAGCAATAGCAGGCATAGAGATTATTGATGGTCAGGTGTTCATCGGGGATGGACGCCGTGGTGGCCTTTCAGAACTCAACAAGGTTCAAGGCAAACTCAAGGCCCCAAATCTTGACGGCCCCTGGAGAGCAGACATATCAGCCGAACAATCCGGCTCACCTATTGAACTCACCGTATCAACCAGCAAGTACCGCGAAGGGGAGCCGTTAAAGGTTTCGGCCTCCATCACACCTTCAGGAGACAACGGGTTCCTGTGGTCATTTGATGGAGAAGCACTACGCCCAGATAATACAGTGACAGGGCGCATTACGGTTCAGCCAGCACGTCAGAGCTCCGGCAAAGCCAACCCTTTGAACTCAACTTGGCAAATGCGCTTGACCAGCGATGTGACTGCCGACTTTGACACAGTAAAACTGGATAATATCGAGCTTGCCCCAGCCAATGATCTAAGCGGTGGAAATCTTGTTACAGGGTCAGCCAGCATCAAATTGGGCCAGCAGTTTAATGCCACTGCAAAACTGGACGCTGCCCAGATTGATCTTGATGCGATCATGGGAAAGGGTTGGTTTTCAGACCTTGATGGCAATGCCCGACTGGTTGCTGTTTCTGATTTTTTCAAGGCAATGCCAGCAGACTCAAGCCTTTCATTCGATATAGGTGTAACCAGTGTTATAGCGGGAGGACAAAGACTGAGCCGCGCTCGATTGACTGGTCAAGCCAGCCCACAGTCTACGCAAATTACCAACATTTCAGCCACCTTGCCTGGACAAACAAAGCTAAGCTTTTCAGGCCTGGTACTGCCAGCGGGACCAGATGGTCTGACACAGCTTGCAGGTCAGATAACAACTGACTCAGCTTCTCTACGCGAGCTGGTCAGCTGGACATTACCGCAACATGCAAAATCAATTTCCGAGCAATGGACAGGTGCACGGGGCCGCGCACGCCTGAAAGCGCAATTGGGCTGGACACCCAAGGCATTCCGCCTGACCGACATTGCAGCAAGCCTTGATGATGCCAACGCAACAGGCTCTTTCCACATCAACCAGGGTGAGACACCAAACCTGAACTTGCGGCTGGTTGCTGATTCAATCAACATTGATCGCTATGCACCAAACGGGTTTTCAACAAGCGCCACAAAAGCCGGCACTCTTGCAGGTCTGGTGGACCTGGCTGCAACCGCTATCGCATTTGGAGACACCCAGATAACATTACAGGCAGACAGTCTGCTGATGCGCGCGGTTGAATCGCGAGATATTGCAGTTGATATTGATGTATCAGAGGGTTCTGTCGAACTGCGCACCGTCCAGATAGGTGGTATAGGTGATGCCCGACTGGATATAACCGGTATCGTCAACTTCCTTGATGAAGGTGTTTCAGGCTCAGTTTCTGCCGGGATCAAGTCCAGGGATCCGCGCCCCTTTCTCAAGCTTACTGGATTACTTGATGAGAGCGTATTGAATAACGCCTGGGCCTCAAAACTGGGTCCGATTGATCTGAAGATGCTGAGCGAGATCAGCACAGATAACGATCGCAACAAATTCACTTTATCGGCAAATGGATTGGCAGCAGGTGCACAGGTTGCAGTCACCAGCAGTTTTGATGGCAAATTTGCACAATGGCGCGACGGTGATTTACAACTGACAGCTTCCGCTACAGACGCTCAATCCGCAAACATGCTGGCGCTTTTTGGTGTCGTTCCACTCTCAGGAGGTGAAGACCCTGCAGCACTGAAACTCGCATTTGCAGGTAAGCCCTCAACTGCACTATCCGGTAGTGCGAACCTGTCTGTCCTTTCTGGTGATATTGGTTTTGCAGGCGGCCTGACAATTGATCCTGATGATGCGTTTGGCGCTGCAGGAACGCTTACCATGCAATCAGACAATGCAACATCATTCATGCAGGCCATGGGCATTGCTGTGCCGGACTGGTCACAAAGCGTATCAAGAAAGCTCGACGCAACAGCGGATGCCATTTTTTCGAAAAACAATCTCAAGCTTGAGAACCTAAAGGCGACCTTGCCACTCAACCAATTGTCAGGTGACATCACCCTGTCAGGTAGCGTTCGGCAACCACTCCTGGATGGCACGATAAAGATCAAGCACCTGGATCTACCCTATTTTGCCGCCATGCTGACCTTGCCGGCCAGTGCCAGTGAGACGGGAAGCGCTGCGGTTTTTGATTTCAGCAAACTTCAATGGCTGAACCAGAAACTTGCCCTGGAAGTTGAGCGTATGAACATCACGCCTGGCCTTCCCTTGGCCAATGGCAAGGTTGAGATTGATCGATCATCCCCGCAAAAATTCAATATTGTGGTGCACGGCACAACGGGTACAGGCGATCCTTTCACCTTCAGCACAAGCACCATGATTGAAGGCAAGGTTATGAAGGCCAGCGGAGACATCAAAACCACCGTACCACTGGGCCAACTACTGCAATTTGTAGACGGTGAAAGCGCTGCATCAGGTAATGCCAGCCTGGAGCTTGAATTTGCTGGGGCTGGCCGCAGTCCAGGTGGCTTGATCAGTTTGCTTACTGGTACTGGCAAAGCCGAAATATCAAACCTGTCACTGGCAAGATTTGACCTGACCAATCTGGTTGATCGCGTCAACGCGATGGAAACCGTCGAGCGACTTGACGATACCATCACTGCAGCACTTGTCGCCACCCAAGAAGTCGAAGCAACCGGACCGATAGACCTGTCACTGGTCAACGGCTCCTTGCGTTCGCAAGATATACAAATCAAGACAACCAGCGCATCAGGGGTAATTCGTCTCGCCACAGACATGACCACGGGCCGCACACGCATTGATACAAGACTGAAACCGGATGGCAGCCTGCCAGCGGTTTCAATGCGGCTCACCGGATACCGGTTGGCACTCGGGCACGAGTACAATACAACCGCCCTCAAATCCCACATCTCCAACGCAGTCCTGCAAAAAGGACTGGATCAACTGGAAGAACTGCAACGCGAAGAAAAGCGTCTGATCGAGGAAGAAGAAAAGTTTCGCGCCGAGCAGGCAGCAATCGAGGCTGAGCGCCAGCGCCGCATTCTGGTAGCACGCCATAAGCTGGAGACCGAGCGCCGACACGCTGGCGAGGAAATTGAACGACAAAAGTCAGCGCTCGATGCCAGACGCCGTGAGACTGAGCTGGAACAACAAAAACTACAGGGACTGATCTTGCAAAACTTGCCAGGAAGCATTCCGCAGGATGCAATTATCAAACCTCAAAATTCAGGCATCAAACTGATTACGCCACAATTGCAAGGCGGCTCGACAAACTGAGATATCTGATAAACTCGTTTACATTAAAATTCATTTTTGACATGCTCTGATCATCGCGATTATGGAGTGTCTCTGCATGGATTTTTCCATTCAACTATCAGCTTATTACCCCGACAAGTCTTACGGTGGGGACCGTGTTTACGCTGACATGCTGGAACAAGCTGTCCTGGCTGACAAAACAGGCTTCGATGCGGTATCCCTGACCGAACATCACCTTATGAACATTCTGATGCTGCCAGCGCCTTTGCAGTTTGCTGTCAAAATTGCTGACCATACCCGACGCATAAAAATCCTCACTTCTGTTGTCGTACTGCCAATACACGACATGCGAACCTATGCCGGGGAGGTTGTGTGTACAGACATTTTCACCAATCAGCGCCTGATGCTCGGTGTTGGTAGAGGCGCATTCGGCTTCGAAATGGATCGCATGGGTGTGCCGCTCGAAATCTCGCGAGAGAAATTTGATGAGTCGCTCGATGTGCTACAGGCGCTCCTATCGCGCGAAGAGGTCTCGTGGGATGGCAAGTATTACAAGTTTGACCCCATAACCATCATGCCGCGCCCCGTGCGCCCTCCACAAATAATGATGGCTGTCATGGTTCCAGACGGTATCTATGCCTGCACAAAACGCGGCTTTCATATCCAGACAACACCCCTGTCCGGCAGTCATCAGATGATGCTGGATCAGGTCGGCGCACACACCAAAGCCAAGGCGGAGATGGGAAAGGATGGGGAGCACCTTACATTGTCACTCTCGCGGGTGGCCTTTATCTGCAAGTCCACTGCCGACCGACAAAGCAAGATCGAACAGGCCAATGATTATTATTCACGCTTCGACAATGTCTATACCGGACCAGGCCTTCTCGACGCAGGTATGATCAAGCCCCTGCCTCGCAAACAGACCATAGACGAACTGGCAGCCAGCCTGCTCATCGGCACGCCACAGGAAATAATTGACAAACTCGCCCCTTATGAGGAAGCAGGCGTTGACCGCGTCATCCTGAATGTCAATTTCGGTGTCTCACAATCAGAAACCCTTGATTGCATTCAGCAGTTTGCCGAAGAGGTTATGCCGCATTTTTCACTCTCAACCTCCATCGCTGCAGAATAGGACAACAGCCATGCCGATTATTCGTGTTGAAATGTTCAAGGGCCGCTCACGCGAGCAAAAACGCGAGCTCGTCAAGGCTCTCACTGACGCAATGGTGAAAACCACCGGTGCAAAACCGGAAGCCTGTTGGGTTGTCCTTGCCGATGTGGAGAAGGAGGACTGGGGGTTTGGTGGCGAACTGGGCTGTGACAAATATCCATGACCACCACGGCCATTGATTGCGAATATACCATCGAAGGCGATGGACCTGCCCTGTTCCTGATCCATGGCATCGGGGCAGCGCGCGATGCCTGGCGTTTCATGGTTCCAAAGCTTAAGGATCATTTCACTGTAATCACCTATGACCTGCGCGGCCATGGCAGCTCCCCGTTGCCTGACGGCGAGTTTGGGCTTGATGAACTCGTTGCAGACCTTGAAAGGCTCCGCATCCGCACCGGCATTGAGAGAGCCCACTTTGCAGGCCATTCTCTGGGAGGGCAGATAGGGCCTGCCTATGCACTGAAATATCCAGATAGGGTTTTATCTCTCGGCATCCTTTCCACAGCAGCTTTTCGAACTGAGGACGACTCAGCCAAGGTCTGGGGCGTTGTTAAAGCCATGGAAGGAAAAGGCATCCCTCAGGTTCTGGAAACCCTCACTGCGCGCTGGTTTACCGATGCATTCATCGCCAATAACCCTGACCTCGTCCAACGCCGCCTGAAACAGGTTGTGGATACAAATCCGGACGTCTTCATGAATGTGTTCCGCATTTATGCTGGCACCGAAATGGCCCCCTGGCTGCACAAGGTAACAAGCCCTTCACTGGTGCTGACTGGCGAGAATGATGGAGGATGCAACCCTCGACTGAACCAGTTGATCCATGAGGCGCTTTCTAATTCCGAGCTTGTTATTCTGCCTGATGTGAAACACTCAATCCTCGTCGAGGCAGCAGATCAGGTTACAGCCCATTTGATCCGGTTCATGCACCAGCATTAACTCTTTTTCTGATCCTGTGAAAATATGTGTTGCAGTCATCAAGCTACTCGCATACACTTTGCATTACAAAGTTATTTGCGAGACAAAAAATGCGTGACATTGACCGCGCCCTGGCGGACATCACCGACATAAAGAACCAGCTTGCAGCGGGCACCATGTTCCGTGGCTTTGGTCCTGCCGTGATGGCGATATCTGGCTTACTGGCTTTTGCTACCGCGATTGCCCAGTCGATCTGGCCAGAAATGCTCGGCGCAAATCTCGATAACTACATAATCACATGGCTGATCACCGCAACCATCGCTGCCATTCTGATTTCATGGGAAGTCTATGCGCGTTCTCATAGACACCATGGCGGCCTGGCCGATTCCATCGTGTTAAACGCCTTTGAACAGTTTCTGCCAGCAGGTTTCGCCAGCCTCGCATTGACTGCCGTATTCTGGAAGTTTGCAGCAGGGGTCCTTTGGTTGCTACCTGGTATGTGGCAAGTGTTTTTAGGTCTTGGCATGTTTGCAGGCTCGCGTTCCCTGCCTAGACCGGTACGCTGGGTTGGAGGTTGGTACTTTCTGTCAGGCTTCGCTGTCATCATGATCGCCAGCTTGTCCAACGAGCTTTCGCCTTGGCTCATGGGGGCACCATTCACAATTGGCCAGTTGGCGCTCGCGGGCGTCCTTCACTTTGCCTATGGAGAATACCATGTCGATAGAAAGTGATGCCCCCTTCTCCTTTGATGGTCTTGATCGTGTCATCCATGAAAAAGCCCGTCTTTCAGTGTTGACCTCACTTATCTCACATCCAAAAGGGCTTGCCTTCAACGAGTTGAAAAAACTATGCGCACTGACCGATGGCAATCTGTCTCGCCATGTTCAGGTGCTTGCAGAAGCTGGATTGGTAACGGTCACCAAGGGCTATGAAGGCAACCGTCCGCACACAAGTTGCGCCTTGACCGCGCACGGCAGACAAAAATTTCTGGACTATCTGAACGTGCTTGAAGAGGTAGTACGCAATGCCAACGCAGCCGCAGACAAGTCTGCTTCCCCATCCGGCAAACTGAAAACCGCCTGAACTTCCAACTGTTAAAAAATTTTGAAAGGAAACTTTACAATGCAAAGTAATCTACTTCACAAAACGATTGAACGCGAACCCGGCCTTCACGTTGGCATCATCATGGACGGCAATGGCCGCTGGGGAGAAGCGCGTGGTCTTAGCCGGACAGATGGTCATCGCTGTGGTGTACAAGCAGTGCGCCGGGCTGTAGCGGCAGCCCCCCTGCTGGGCATAGAC
>JBAUGO010000371.1:0-1753 GCA_049679775.1 Anderseniella sp. | reverse complement strand
GTCGCAAGGTCCATGGCAAGTCTCAAACCATAGACAGGCACAAGCGACAATGTTGCGGCATCAAAAACCGCAAACGTAAACACTGCTGCAAGCAATATGGGTGCCTTGGGTGCAAACCCGAGAATGTCACTCCAGCCTGCGGTTTCTTCAGTCTCAAGTCGTTCTTCACGGATGAGCGATATCGGGAAAATGGCAACTACCAGCACCGTAGCTCCAATGATAAATGGAAGCCACCCATCTATCCCGATCAATGCAATGATGGCAGGTCCAGCGCCAAAACTGGCAGCCAGTGCCGCGCCATATATGGCAACAACCTTGCCACGTGAGCCCGGATCAGCAAATTTCACCACCCAGCTTTCAGACAGCACAAACAGGCACGAAACCGCCATTCCATAGAAAAAGCGCAAGACAAACCAGACCTCAAGTGCCGGGAACGCCTTGTAGCCGAGCAGGATCAATGCCGTGACAAGTGCTGAAACAATCGTGACATTGCGCGCACCATATCGGCGGGCCAGTACGGGAATGAACACCGAAAAAAGCACAATTCCGAGCGGCGACATGGCCGAGTTCATGCCAATCACTGCTTCAGAAACACCATCACGCTCCATCAGCAGCGATAACAGCGGATAGCTGAGACCCATGGCAAACCCGAACACAACAATCGCTGCACATGCCGCATACAAGTTGCGGCGCCTTAATGTATCCGGGAGTGAGTCTGTAGTTGTCATGACCTGATCAGGACACGACATTTGAAAGACGGTCAAGCAGATAGCTCGACATGGCAGCCATCCAGTTTGGGAGGGCCAATATGTCAGGCACGCCAGCGTCGCCTGACCAGATGTCCACCTGAGACAATCAGGCACACTGCAAACAGGGCATAGGGCCCGGCAAGCAGCCAGGGAAAGGTCTGATGGTCATAGGCAGAAAATGCCCAACCCGTAACGGGTGGCCCGACAATGCCACCAATGCCCCACATGGCCGCAACCGCAGCAGAGCCCGCAACCAGCATCGGTCCCTTGAAGCGGTCACCCAACGCCACCAGCGCCAGCGCATAGATTGAATAGGCCGCTGTACCAAGTATGACTGCCAGAGGCCAAACGAGCCAGCTTTTCAACACAAGCGGCATGAGAAGGGCCAATGCAACGGTCGTGACTGTGCAGATCCAGATAATCCCCTTGCGCGACCAGCGGTCAGCCAACCAGCCAACGACAATCTGAAACAGTGCAGCACCAGTAATCGCAGTCGACAATATCCACGCACCGGTTGTCAGATCCAGGTTCATGCGCAAGGCATAAATCGGGAAGAACGACAGCATGACGGAATCAAACAGTGTCATGGTCAATATGCCGAGTAGCAACATGGGAGCCGCAACAGCGAAACTCCACATGCTGACACCAGTCTGATCACCATGAAACTCATTACCATCCAGACGCAACGCCAAAAGGAGCAATGCTGACAATCCGATCATCACCGCAGCAACAGCAAATGGCAAAAACCCATCAACTCCGGCAAGTGGCAGCAATGCTGTGCCTGCACCAAAGCCAAGTGCCATCATGGTTGTGTAGATTGCGGTGATCTTGCCTCGATGCTCGTCGGGAGAAAAATGCATCAACCAGGCTTCGGACACAGAAAACAGGATCGCCGTGCCTGTGCCCAGCAAGAACCTCAATACACACCATACCCAGTAGTTTTCTGTCAGGCCAAGCGCCAGAATGGAGCTTACCAGTATCAATATTCCCAACCAGGCTACAGG
>JBAUGO010000370.1:0-7032 GCA_049679775.1 Anderseniella sp. | reverse complement strand
GTTTGGCATTGAAGACCTGCGCAAGCGCCAGATCGGTGAATTGTCAGGCGGCCAGAAGAAACGCGTGTTTCTGGCTAGGGCGCTGGCTCAGCAAGGCAAGATCATCCTGCTCGACGAACCCTTCACCGGTGTCGATGTCAAAACCGAAGACGCCATCATAAGCCTCTTGCGAGACTTGCGGGATGAAGGCCAGATCATGCTGGTGTCCACCCACAATCTCGGCTCAGTTCCTCAGTTTTGCGACCGCTCAATCCTCATCAAGGGAACGGTGCTGGCATCGGGCCCGACGGCAGAAGTGTTTACACAAGCCAACCTTGAGCGCGCATTTGGTGGTGTGCTCAGACAATTCACTCTGGGTGGCGATGAGCTGCATGATGATGATGATGCGCGCACGGTCACGGTTCTTACTGACGATGAACGCCCATTTGTCATCTATGGCGATGGTGATCGCGATGGCGACAAGGACAAGCCAAAGTGAACATCCTGCTTGAACCTTTCACCTATCAATACATGCTCAACGCCATATGGGCGTGCACGCTGGTTGGTGCTGTGTGCGGGTTTTTGTCTGCCTATCTGATGTTGAAAGGCTGGTCACTGATCGGCGATGCGCTGTCTCATGCTATCGTGCCAGGCGTGGCAGGCGCATACATGCTGGGTTTGCCGTTTTCCATTGGTGCCTTCTTTTCCGGCGGGCTTGCGGCCCTTGCCATGATGTTTCTAAACCAGCGAACCAGACTCAAGGAAGATGCAATCATTGGCCTCATCTTCACATCATTCTTTGCACTTGGGCTGTTCATGGTTTCTGTGTCACCCACGTCGGTGAACATAGAGAAAATCGTACTGGGAAATGTTTTGGCGATTTCTCCTTATGATCTACTGCAAATGGTGATCATTTGCGTGGTTTCGATGCTGGTGTTGCTGGTCAAGTGGAAAGACCTGATGGCCACTTTCTTCGATGAAAATCACGCAAGATCTGTTGGCCTGAATACAACCGCGCTCAAGTTTATGTTCTTCACGTTATTGTCGGCCTGCACAGTTGCAGCACTTCAGGCAGTTGGTGCATTTCTGGTAATCGCCATGGTGGTAACACCGGGGGCAACCGCCTATTTGCTGACGGACCGCTTTCCACGGTTGATTCAACTGTCGGTCGCCATTGGTGCCATCACGAGTTTTCTGGGGGCCTATTTCAGCTACTTCCTGAACGGTGCAACCGGTGGCATCATCGTCATCTTGATGACAATCGTCTTTCTGCTGGCTTTCATATTTGCCCCAAAGCACGGACTGCTGGCGGCACGAGCCAAGGCGCGCGCTGTACTTGAGGCAAGACCATGAGCACAATCATGACGTGGCTCTCTCAACCGTTTGCCTATGAGTTCATGCACAAGGCATTTATCATTACCGTATTGCTGTCCATTCCCATGGCGATCTTATCTTGCTATCTGGTGTTAAAAGGCTGGGCGCTCATGGGCGATGCCATTTCTCATGCGGTGCTGCCGGGTGTTGTGCTGCGGTATATCACCGGTTTTCCACTGGCTGCAGGCGCTTTTACGGCAGGCATGGCATGCGCCCTCGCCACAGGCTTTCTGGAGCGCAACTCAAGACTGAAGCAAGACACCGTCATGGGCATCGTGTTCTCCGGCATGTTTGCATTGGGGCTGGTCATGTATGTGGCCATCCAGACCGACGTGCATCTGGATCATATCCTGTTTGGCAACATACTCGGGCTCACCTGGCGTGACGTGCTTGAGACGGCGCTCATTTCTTCCGTTTGCACATTCGCCATTGTGGCGGTGCGCAAAGACCTTTTGCTCCATGCCTTCGATGAACAACACGCCAAGGCAATTGGCCTGAAAACCGGTCTTCTGCATTATGGACTTCTCGCTGCCATCTCCCTGACCGTTGTCGGCGCGTTGAAAGCGTCGGGTATCATTCTGGCTATCGCCTTGCTGATTGGACCGGGAGCGACAGCCTTCCTGATCGCAAGACGTTTTCAATCCATGGTATTGTGTGCCGTTGCCATCGCCGTTTTTTCAAGCGTTGCAGGTGTGTTTGCCAGTTTTCATTTCAATTCCGCACCTGCTCCAACCATCGTGCTGGTCATGACAGCACTGTTCATCCTGGCATTTGTGCGTCAGCAAATTCAATTCACACGCCGCTCCAGTATCACCGCTTCCCGGCAGTAATCGAGTTGGCATAATCAATGCGGGCCTGCACTTCCACAGCAGCGACGGCTGACACATTGACAACAGAGCGCGTCGTTGCGGCTGGTACCAGGACGTGAGCTGTCTGGGCGGCGCCGACGAGAATTGGTCCGATTGGCGTACCGCCTCCAAGCTCCATCACCAACTGATAGGCAAGGTTTGCGGCATCAGAATTCGGGAACACAAACACATTGGCTTCGCCCTTGAGCGTGGACCCTGGAAACAGGCGTCTGCGCAAGTCTTCGTTCAAGGCGGTGTTACCGTGCATTTCACCATCAAACTCAAAATCCGTTCCTTCGGAATGCAACAGGCTGGTCGTATCCCGCATCAACTGGATATCTGGTGATTCCGCTGATCCGAAGCTGGAATTGGCAAGCAGCGCAATCTTGGGTGCCACGCCGAACCGCTTCACGATACCTGACACACGTCTGATCAGTTGAGCCATTTCCTGAGGGCTGCGATCCACGTTGCCGTATGTGTCTGCGAAAAAGTAGACACCCCGATCCAGAATGCAGCCCGAAATTGTGGCAAAATCGGTTGTGCGCGGGCCAACTCCTATAATGCGTCTGATGTGGTCCAGATGATTATAAAACCGGCCTTCAAGGCCACATATCATGGCATCGGCATCGCCGCGCTTGACAGCCAGAGCTGCAATAACCGTGTTATTGGTGCGCACCAGTGTGCGCGCAGCATTCAAGGGTACACCCTTGCGCCCGGCAATCTCCACCAGGGTATTGACGTAATCATTATAGCGTGGGTCGGAGTTTGGATTGATAACCTCGACATCGCCACCTGCTTTTAGGGCAAGCCCAAATCCAGCCGCGCGCTTTTCAATTACATCAGGACGACCAATCAAGATCGGCACGGCCCACCCATCGGTAATCGCCATGGCAGCTGCCCGCAAGACGCGCTCATCCTCGCCTTCGGCATAAATGATACGTTTCAGGTTTTGCTTGGCTGCCGAAAAAACGGGCCGCATGATCAGGCCGGAGCGAAACACAAAACGGGCAAGTTTTTCCTCATAAGCGGCGAAGTCATCAATGGGCCTTGTTGCTACACCCGTTTCCATTGCCGATTTTGCAACTGCAGGTGCTATTCGCAGGATCAGGCGTTGGTCAAACGGATTTGGGATCAGACTTTCAGCACCGAAAGAAGACACACCGCCCTCATAGGCTTTTGCCGCTAGCTCTGACACCGGCTCATGAGCCAGTTTTGCAATAGCCTTTGTTGCTGCAATCTTCATCTCTTCATTGATTGCTGTTGCGCCTACGTCCAGAGCACCTCGGAAAATATAGGGAAAGCAAAGCACGTTGTTGACCTGGTTCGGGAAGTCAGAGCGCCCGGTACAGATCATTGCATCAGGTTTAGCCTTGCGAGCTTCATCCGGGCTGATTTCAGGGTTTGGATTTGCAAGTGCCATGATGAGCGGTTTGTCGCCCATCTTTTTCACCATCTCCGGCTTCAACACCCCGCCAGCCGAAAGGCCGAGAAACACATCTGCGCCTTCAATAATATCGTCCAGTGTGCGCGCATCGGTTTCCTTTGCATAAGGAGCCATGTACTGGTTGATCCCATCGCGACCTTTCCAGGCCACGCCATCAATGTCAGATATCCAGATATTTTCTGGCTTCGCACCCATGCCGACAATCAGGTTCAGGCAAGCCAATGCAGCAGCGCCCGCTCCGGAGGTGACTATCTTGATGTCCTTCAGCTTCTTTCCAGCGATTTCCATGCCATTGAGAATTGCGGCTGCAACGATGATTGCTGTGCCGTGCTGATCATCATGAAACACCGGAATGTTCATCCGCTCCTTGAGCGCATCTTCAATCTCGAAACATTCTGGAGCCTTGATGTCTTCCAGGTTCACGCCACCGAACGTTGGTTCAAGGGCTGCCACAACCTTGATAAAGGTTTCAGGGTCATGCGCATCCACTTCCAGGTCGAACACGTCGATATCGGCAAACTTCTTGAAGAGGACAGCTTTACCTTCCATTACCGGTTTTGATGCAAGCGGGCCTATGTCGCCCAGACCAAGCACCGCCGTACCATTGGTGATGACTGCCACCATGTTACCACGAGCGGTGAGAGAGAATGCTTCTTCAGGTTTTTCATGGATTTCCATACATGCCGCAGCCACCCCTGGCGAATAGGCAAGAGACAGGTCGCGCTGGTTGGACATGGGCTTTGTAGCCTTGATCTCCAGCTTTCCGGGTTTTGGATTACGATGGTAAAACAGTGCGTTTTCACGCAGCTCATCAGTAACAATACGTGGCATGAAGGCGGATCTTCCCGAAGTCGAGTTATTGGTTTGGTCAGGTTTTCCCCAGACCTTACAGCAGCCCCCTGTGACATTCCACAATGAAGTGATTAGTCACGTGAGCCTACTGTATTCGCCAAAACGCCTATACCTGTCACTTCCATTTCCAGCCTGTCACCGGCCTTCAGAAAGCGCGGTGGATCAAAGCTGCCACCAGCACCTTCGGGCGATCCTGTAGCAATGATGTCTCCAGGGTTGAGCTGCTGAAACTGAGAAATATAGGAAATGACCTCATCAATCGGGAATATCATTTTGGAGGCCGTGGTGTGCTGGACAGTGTTTCCGTTCAACCTTGTGGTCAATTCCATTCTGTCTGGTTTGGGCATTTCATCCGGTGTCACCATCCAGGGGCCACATCCGCCACACCTGTTGAAGTTCTTGCCCGCATGAAGAGAATGTTTTTGCCAGGCACGCACCGAGCCATCGTTCACGATTGTATAGCCTGCAACATGGTCCATTGCACTGTGGCGTGAAATATGACGGCCTGGTTTGCCAATGATGATGGCAATCTCGCCTTCATAATCGAACGTGTCAGCAGCTTCGCCAGCAGGGTATTCAAGCATGTCCTCATGGCCAATCAATGTACCCTCCTGCTTGGCGAACAGAATGATATGGTCAGGCAATGGCGGTGGAGCCCCTTCAACCGGATACTTTTTCTCGTAGTTTATGCCGACACAAATCACCTTGCCTGCATTGGGGACAGGCGGCAGCAAATGCACATCCTTGAGTGCAATGGCTGATGGATCTGTTTCAATACTGTCCAGCGCATTATTGGCAAGCACGTCCTTCAATGTTGGATACTGGAGGCGAAAGGATTTGCTTGCCTCAACAAGATGGTCACCTTGCACTACCCCGTAACTGCTGCCGTTGGGTCCATCAAAGCTGGCATACTTCATGGCGACACCTTCGCGAACCCGTCTTCTCTTTGCCGTACAATGGCGCTGAGCGTTTCATTATAGGGTGCGCTTATCCCATGCTCCCTGGCCACCACCGGCACCATACCATTTATCGCATCAATTTCAGATGCACGACCTGCAATATGGTCCAGCAACATTGAGGGTCGGGCGGCAGGCATCCCTGCTCCAAAACTTGTGACGTATTCAACCGGATCATCAAATGCAAATTTGATATTACGGGCCACACCCACCGCGTAGGCTTCCCGCATGGCGCCCAGTGCAATATGCCATCGGTCCTTGTGGCCCATCAGCTCGCCAACCGTGCAATTAAAAACCGTACACGCACCAGAGAAGGTAACATTGCACAAAAACTTCTCCCAAATGAGTTGGCTGATATCCTCATACGCCTTGGCATTGAAACCAGCTTGTTGCCAAACCTGTTCGATATCGCGCAACCGGTCACTGATACCTCCCGACATTTCTCCAAGACGAATAAGCTTCATGGCATTGTGATGGGCATGGCCAGGCCCTTTCATGGACGCTCCAAAGCCATCAGCCACGCCCAGAAGTACATTTTCAGTCGGCATGAATTCGGCAATTCGCTCGCCTGATCCAAGCCCGTTCTGAATCGTCAAAATCACACTTTCGCGCCCGGCAAGCCTGCTGATTGCCCTTGCGGCCGGCCCCACACCAGAAGCCTTGGTGGCAATGATGTAGAGGTCGCACTCGCCTGCATCCTCAAGCTTGCTGGTTGCTTGCAAGGTTGTGACCGTGCGATCACCACTTGCACCTTCTATGCGCAGGCCCTTGTCCTTGATCATTCGAACATGATCTGCCCAGGTATCAACTGCCCAGACCTCGTTTCCGGCATCAGCCAGTAACCCGGCATAAACAGAGCCCATGGCTCCGACTCCAACAACTGCAATTTTCATGATGGTCTCAAGGCTGTCTCAGGTAGCAATATCTCATGCCTTTCGCGCAAGGCCACATCAACATGGGATGCAATGTGCGAAGGATAATGTGTGGACAGGATTTGTTGCGCTCGCATACGCGCTTTATCGCGGACATCGAGCGACCCGTCTGCCTCCCATTCAACAATGGATCGTCTATCAGCAATGCGAGGGTAGAGAAAATCGGTTTCCATTCGGGCAAATGTATCGACTTCACCCAGATAATGTCCTTCGCCCCGCACGACCTGCGCCATTGCCTGAACAGACACTGTCTCGCGTGAGACTTCCACCGGATTGGCCGATCGAAGTATTGCTCCAAGCATGTCATTGTCGATTACATAGGCTTCGAACGACGCACCCATCAAGCTGGCTTGCACCCCACACGCCTGTGTGATGATATTGCATCCGGCCTGCACAGCCAGTGTGACATTCAATGCCTTTTCAAATCCGGCCTGCGAATCTGAAATCTTGCTATCTGTCGCGCCTGCAATGGTTGAATTGGGCAAGCCATAATGGCGCGCCATCTGGATTGCTGATGCCGTGAGTAATGCCTGTTCGCCGCCACCGCCAGACATTGCCCCGGTACGCAGGTCCGTGACCATTGGACGTGGGCCAAAAATCACGCGTGCTTTCGGGTCAACCGCCCACGCCAGAATAACGCCTGCAAG
>JBAUGO010000369.1:0-2429 GCA_049679775.1 Anderseniella sp. | reverse complement strand
CTCCAGGCAGAAAAGCCATGGCGGCGAACGATCTCGTCCACCGCCATAAAGCCGATATTGTGCCTGTTATTGGCGTACTTGCCGCCGGGATTGCCAAGTCCTGCAATGATCAGCATGTAGCTTCATGCTCCCGGTACAAGTCAAAGGTGACAAAGATTACTCTTTGCCACCATCACTTTCAGCAGCATCATTATCACCACTTTCAGCTGCCTCTTCAACGTCCTGATCACCAGCACCACCAGATGGAGCCGCGATTGTGGCAATGGTGAAGTCACGATCGGTAATCGTGAATGTCATGCCTTCAGGCAAATTCAGATTGGACGCATGCAAGCCATCACCAATATTCAGCGTCGACACATCCATGTCAAAAGAGGTCGGAATATTGTCAGCAGGGCACATGACCTCAACAGCATGGCGAACAACATTGAGAACACCGCCACGCTTGAGGCCTGGACTGGTTTCTTCACCAACAAAGTGGATTGGCACTTCAACGGTAATGCGCGCACCCTTGCCCAGACGCAGGAAATCAACGTGGATGATGAAGTCGCGAACCGGATCAAACTGCACATCACGCGGTATGGCGCGTACCTTGTTACCGTCAACATTAAGGTCAACCAGCGTCGACATGAAGCGACCTGTATTAACGGGCTTCAAGAGTTCGCTATAGGCCAGCGAAATCAATTGGGGTTCTTTCTTGTCGCCATAAATGACGGCTGGAACGCGGTTTTCACGACGCACTGCACGGGCGGCCCCCTTGCCGGCCCGTTCACGCACCGAAGCGTTCAGATCGATGATTTTTGACATCGACTAATCTCCTGCTGCAAGTTGCAAAACATAAATAAAGGGCCAAACCCTGATTGGTGGCCCCGGTTTCATGTTCAGGCAAGGATCTCCTCCAGGGGTGAACGAGCCTGTATCTCTGAACAATCCGGCGCTTATACATAAACCCAGGCCCCTGTGCAACCTCAACAACAACAGGACAACAACAGATAATACACGCCTGGATTGGTGTGACACTTATGCCACAGTTTCGAAAAAAACGCATTTGTAAAGTTTACGTGACTGTCATCCACATCAAGAATCTGCCATCATAAGTTCAATTCAATTTCCAGGCTCAACTCCTTGCAGGAACCAAACCCATGAAAAAGACACTCATCGCCGCGACAGCCGTTGCATTCGCCTTCACAGCACCAGCCAGTGCAGCCGATCTTGACAACGATATCGGCCTGATTGTCTCCGGCGTCGTCGATCAGTGGGCAGGCGTTCAGTTTCTGGACACGTCCGGATTTTTCGGTGGGGATGATACGCTTTTTGCCAACGGTGGTGAAGGACGCCTCAGCCTGCCACTCGGCAACAACTGGTCCGTTCAGTCTGACGTAAAATACGAATACAATTCATATGCGCTGGAAAACCCTTTCCTTAATGACGTTTTCGGCCCCCGCTTCTCATATCAAGGCGCAGCCCACTTCAGTCACCGTGATCCAGGATCTTACTTGCTGGGTGTATTCGGGGGCGCTGGTTCTGCTGATGCTGGCGGATTGAGAACTGACACCCGCTTTGTTGGTGGTGAAGCACAATTCTATTTTGATAACATCACACTCTATGGTCAGGGTGGCTACGTGGACTTCAACAGCACGAATGCTATAGCAACGTTCACGCTTGATGATGGTTTCTTTGCCCGTGGTGTGTTGCGCTGGTTCCTTGCAGATGACAGCCGCATTCAGCTTCAAGGCACATACCTTAAAGCCGATTACAATATTATTGGAGGCGATATGGAAGCCTTCTCAGTTGGCGCACGTTACGATTTCAACATTGGCTTGCCAATTGTCGGTGACACACCACTTTATGTTGGCTATCGCGGGACTTTCCGGGACAATTGTACGTTCTTTGGTGATGTTGATGACCACTTGATCATGATTGGTACATCCTACTCCTTCTCAGGTGACCGCCTCACGGTCGATCGTCGCGGTGCAACACTCGATACACCAGACTTCAACTACAGCTGTTCACAGGGTACATTCTTTTAATGTAAACCATTTGAGTTTGGCTTGAATCGCAACCTCGCGATAGTTCGTATCACTCCCTGATTGACCTTGACCCCGGATGCTGACACCAGCGCCCGGGGTTTTTCTATTTGAGCTCAAGTTTCACCCTGTTGCAGATATGTCACAGGTTTCAGAAAAAGACTCTGATAAGCTAATATTATATCGTAGCGTCAACTGAATCCGTGCTATCAAACGTAATTAAAGATCAGACAGGGACCAGATCAATGAAAAAGACACTCATCGCCGCGACAGCCGCTGCTTTCGCCTTCACAGCACCAGCCCAAGCAGCCGATCTTGATAATGACATCGGCCTGATTGTTTCGGGCGTTGTCGATAAGTGGGCAGGTGTCCAGTTTATTGATGATGGTTTCAATGATGACACGG
>JBAUGO010000368.1:0-1801 GCA_049679775.1 Anderseniella sp. | reverse complement strand
CGATTGCTCGATAGTGGGACTTCATGGCTTTTTAACTCCCGGAAAACTCTAGGCCCTCATCTGCTTCGCGTCCGCGTCGAACAATGCTTCGGCCTGTGGAACTGCCTTGTATATTTGCCCAAGAATTTCGATTTCGAAACCGTTGGTTTCGTTCATCAGTTCACGTGGAATATATCCCATAGCGACCGACTTGTCCGCAGCATGGGCATAGCCACCCGAGGTGATCCAGCCAACGCACTTGCCATTGTGATAGACCGGTTCATCCCCGATCACATCAACCTCGTTGCCGGCCACGGTAAACACGGTAAGCACCCGGGTACCTCCGTTTTGCTTTTCTTTGGCGGCTGCATCACGGCCAATGAAGTCGTTCTTGGATAGTGCCACGAAGCGACCAAGACCTGCCTCGAAGGGTCCGTAGATCGGGCGATATTCGCGCGCCCAGGTGCCCCAGTTTTTCTCCAGTCGCAATGACATGAGCGCCCGCCCGCCAGCCTGACGGATGGAGAACTCTTCGCCAGCGGCCATGATGTGGCTGTGCAGCGTGGCAAGATACTCAGGCTTCACCCAGATCTCGTAGCCCAGTGAGCCAGTGAACGATACACGCCCGACCATTGCCGGCACCAGGCCCAGCTCCATTTCGCGAAAGCCCATGAACGGCAATGCAGCGGTCGAGACATCTTCGTCGGTGAGTTTTGCCAGAACCTTCTGCGCATTCGGCCCGGCGATGGAAAGCCCGCATAGGTCCAGTCCCAGCGCCTCCACCTTGACCGAGCCGTCATCGGGCAGGTGCTTCTCGAACCAGCGCATGTGATAGTTTTCAGCAGCACCTGAGCCAAAGATGTAGAACCGCTCGTCCGACACCTTGGCCAGGGAGAAGTCACCTATCAGCTTGCCGCGCTCGTTGAGCATGGGAGCCAGCGTCATCCGGCCAGCCGGTGGCACCTTGTTGGCGAGCATGTGCGACAGCCAGCCCTCCGCACCGGACCCGGTTACCTCGTACTTGGCATAGCCGGAGATTTCCAGACATCCGACCGAGTTGCGCACCGCACGGCATTCATCACCAACGATATTGAAGGATTCAGGTCGGCGGAACGTCACCGGTTCATCGGCTTTCATCCCGTCAGGCGCGAACCACAGCGCGTTCTCCACGCCATATGAGACACCAAAGAATGCACCCATGGCCTTGAACCGATCATAGAGAGGAGTGGTGCGCAGTGGGCGCGCTGCCTTGAGTTCCTCGTTTGGGAACATGATGCGGAAACGGCGGCCATAGTTTTCGCGCACCTTGGCATTGGTGAACGCCATGTTGGCGTAGGAGCCATAACGCGAAATATCCATAGCCCAGACGTCGAAGCCCGGGTCGCCATCGACGATCCAGTTCGACAAGGCAAGGCCAACACCGCCGCCTTGGCTGAAGCCAGCCATTACACCACACGCGACCCAGTAGTTTGTGAGGCCCCGGATAGGCCCGACCAGCGGGTTGCCATCCGGACCGAAGGCGAACGGTCCGTGGATGACGTTCTTGATGCCGGTCTTCTGGAAGGCCGGATGATGGTCGAAACCACGTTCCAGATTGTCTGCGATCTGGTCGAGGTCCGGTGGCAGCAGTTCGGTCGAGAAGTCCCAGGGTGCCTGCGTTGGTGACCATGGAACACCATTGGGTTCATAAGTCCCCATCAGCATGCCCTTGCCTTCCTGTCGCATGTAGATTTCGCCATCGAAGTCGATGGCATGCACCACCTCACGACCATTGTTGGCCTTGTTGAAGGCGACGACTTCAGGCATTTCCTCGGTGATGATG
>JBAUGO010000367.1:0-4133 GCA_049679775.1 Anderseniella sp. | reverse complement strand
CTTTGGCCAATTGCCGGGTGGCATCATAATCTCGAGCCGCACTGGCAAGTTGTGCCTTTGCGCGTGCCATCTGAGCTTCGCGAGCACCTTCGTCCAGCTTGCAGAGCAGGTCGCCTTTTTTAACGGTATCGCCAGCAGAGAAGCCTTGAACCTGCACTATGCCAGGTGTGCGCGCGCGCACCTCAACCTTGCTGGAGGCCTCCGTCGTACCACGCACAGGAAATACGTTGCGCCTTGGTTGCGCTTTGTACTCGCGAACCCCAACCAGAAACGGCTTTGCGCGTGCTTCACTTTCAGCCTGTTGTTTAACTGTTTCGCTCTTTACCCCGTCATTGGTTGCAGCTGAGGGGTAGATGTAGCCGGAGCCGAACCAGCCAATAATGGCAAGGGCAAACAGGGCGGACCAGATATAGGATTTTGACATTTCAAATAACCGTTCGTTTAAACCACAGCCTATTCGGCTGCATCACTTGACTTGATATTTTCTGGCAGGCCCAGACTGGCGCGTGAACGCTCCATATAATCGATTGCGGCAGTCAGCACGGCCCGGCCATATCCATTGACAAACGCGTGGCCAGTGCCTGGTTCAGCGCTATGGCGGCATTCATCAACAGTCGCCAGTTCGGCGTACAGAAATGCTAGCTGGCCGTTGAACACGTCCTGCAAATGAGCTGACTCAAGATTATCCTTAAACAGCGTTTGAAACAGGAATTCCGATTTGAATTTGTCTTTCTGTGGCAGCTCATGCAGAGATTTTTTGAGTGCTTTACGCCCAGCCTCAGTAATCGAATAAGCCTTCTTGAGGGGCTTTCCTTCCTGGAGTTCTTCCCGGACACTAACCAGACCTTCGGACAACATTTGAGTGAGGGCTGGATAGATGGAGCCATAACTCGCCTCGATGAAATGAGAGAACATTCCATCTTCCACGGCCTTCTTGATTTCGTAGCCTGAGGCCTCGTTGAAGGCTAGAATTCCCAGACACAATGTGCGCACATTCATGTTGTGTTGTTCCAATTCAGTCATGGCGGCAGTCACCAGATATATCGTTTCGATATATGCTAATTGTGAATATATCAAGACGATACGTTTATGTTTTTGCTTTGGTTCAATTCTCGGATTGAAGTATGGCGGACCCTAAGTCGCATGGGTATAAGAAGCCTATGTCTGTAGAAGACGCGCACAGTTCATAATTTCCGTCACGGAGCCACGGCGAAAAATGCCATTAGACATAAAGAAAATCGTCGAAGAAAACACCGGCAAGAACAATAGCCTGTACGCAGAACATGTGAATCCAAAATTTGCCAAGGCATTGAAAATAATAGGTTTTGACAATGATTATGTTAAAGCCTCCGGTGCTTACTTGTGGGATGCCAAGGGTCGGAAGTATCTCGACATGCTGGCGGGCTATGGTGCGTTCAACATGGGCCGTAATCACCCGGAGATTCGCAAGGTTCTGACCGACTTCATGGAAGGCGACTATTGCTCGCTGGTCCAGATGGAAACACCAATTTTATGCGCTCTTGTTGCTCAGGAGCTTAAGAAGCGCTGTGGCTATGGTCTCGACAAGGTCTACTTTTGCTCTACAGGCGCAGAAGGAAACGAAACTGCAATCAAGTTTGTGCGTCGAGCCACAGGCAAGGACAAGCTGGTGTTTACCTCGTCCGCCTTCCATGGCCTGACATCAGGTGCTCTGGCCCTGAACGGGGGGGCTGTCTTTCGCGAGAGTTTTGGAGAACTGCTCGGGGCTGAGAAAGTAGCATTTGGAGACCTTGAGGCGCTGGAAGCAGTTCTTGCCAAGGGGGATGTTGCCGCCTTTTTCGTCGAGCCGATCCAGGGCAAGGGGGTCAACATACCACCTGCAGGATATCTGGCTGAGGCAGGTCGCCTCTGCAAAAAGTATGGCGTGCTTTACGTTGTCGATGAAGTGCAAACCGGTATCGGTCGTACAGGCAAGTTCCTCGCCATACATCATGAAGATGGCATTGAACCTGATGTGGTTATTCTGTCGAAGTCCCTTTCAGGTGGGTACATTCCGGTCGGTGCCGTCCTCATGAAGGATGCCGTGTTCAACAAGGTATTCTCCTCGCTGGATCGCGCCGTTGTGCATTCCTCGACTTTCGGAAAATCCAACTTCGCGATGGCTGCGGCTTTGGCTGCCATGAACGTGCTTGACGAAGAAAAACTTGCTGAAAATGCCACTGCCATGGGAAATCTTTTGGGTGAGCGTTTGTCAGCGCTTGTTCCCAAATATGAGTTCATGAAGGAAGTCCGCTGGCGTGGGCTCATGCTGGCTGTAGAGTTTCATAAACCCAAGTCGCTAAAGTTGCGCACGGCATGGGCAACGGTCAACAGTCTCAATGAGGACCTGTTTTGCCAGGCCATCACGATCCCTTTGCTGCAAGATCATGCCATTCTTACCCAGGTTGCAGGCAACCGCATGACAACAATCAAGCTGATTCCTCCTTTGTGTATAAATGAAGCGGATGTAGACTGGTTTGTGGACGGATTTGATAAGGTGATGAAGGACTTGCACAAGTTCCCCGGTCCCGCATGGGAAAGCCTGACGCGGATCGCAAAAAATGCCATGTCGCGGCCAAGTCAAAAGAGCAGAGCTTAAACATGATCTCCAAAAAGCGTACGAAGCGTAGCCACGCAGCTCGCAAGGCTGTGGACGGAAACAAACGCAAGGCTTTATCCCGCACAGGGAATAAGACAGCGTCATCGGCATCGTCGCAGAGCACCAAGTTACCGACCCCAGCCAGAACAAAAGTGACATCCGGTACGAGTCTTCAGGATATGAAATCAGGTGCGATTTTTGGCCGGATTGCGAGAACCGCAACTCAGCGTGCCTGGACGGTTATTGTCATTTTTATCCTGCTCGCCAGTATGGGAGTAGGCCTTGCGGTCACCAAGTTGCGAGTGGATACGAATCCGGCATTGATGATTTCCAACGAACTGGAGTTTCGCCAGCAATACGACACCTTTATCAAGCAATTCCCGACATTTGAGGAGAATTTCCTGTTTGTTGTGGAAAGTGATGACCCCAGTCAGAGTAGACAGGCTGCCGAGAAGCTGGAAAAGAAGCTGCTATCTCGCCCTGATCTTTTCCTGCAAGTAGTCGCACCAGGTGTGGGTGAGTTTTTTGATGAATATGGCGTGCTTTACGCCAAGCCTGATGAAGTCAAGAAAGTGACCGACCAGATCAGGCAATCAGCTCCTGCTTTCAACGCCCTTGCTGAGAACCCCAATATCGCAGGTCTGTCCGGCGTGCTCAATGAACTCAGCGCCTATACGCAAGCTGGACGTGCGCCAGAGGGCGCGGATGGCTTCATCAACGCAATTTCAGATACCGTTGAAAGTGCTGTTAAGGGTGGGCGAAAACCACTCGACTGGACAAGTGTTGCAGGCTCATCTGATGATGGTGTGAACTTGACCGAGAAGCGCTGGTTTGTGTTTAGCCAGCCTGTGCTGAACTTTGCAGACATCGAACCTGTTGCAGCACCCATGGCAGAGGCGCGTCGCTTGTTGACCGATCCCGAACTGACAGGCAATGGTGCTGTCACAATCAAGTTGACGGGTTATACAGCTCTCAATGCAGAAGAATTTGAAGCGGTAACCAAGGGCGCTGCTATTGCAGGGATCATATCGTTCACGCTTGTTAGCCTGATCGTTTTCTTTGGCTTGCCGACCTTGATTCTTGTTGTGCCGGCCCTCGGTCTTATCGTGCTTGGCTTCCTGATCAATGCCGGGTTTGCTACCTTGAGCGTTGGCTATCTCAACATGATATCAGTTGCCTTTGCCGTACTGTTTATCGGTCTTGGGATTGATTATGCGATACATGTAATTTTACGCTTTTCGGAGTATCGCGCAAAAGGACAATCAGGTGCCGATGCTGCTGTGTCATCGGTTGAAAAAACCGGCCCGGCCCTGGCGCTTTGCACGATAACCACTGCACTTGCGTTTCTGGCTTTCACACCAACTGATTTCGTCGGTATGGCTCAATTGGGCATTATCGCGGCCGGAGGAATGGTCATTGCATTTGTTGCTTCAATCACACTTGTGCCAGCCATTTTGACATTGCTGCCTGGAAAGCAGCACAAGTATGACAAAAACATGGCCAGTCTGAGCTCGGT
>JBAUGO010000366.1:0-3145 GCA_049679775.1 Anderseniella sp. | reverse complement strand
CGACGTTCTTGTAGTAAAAATTGTAGGCAGGGTGGGCGTCCTTCAGGGCTGTCATGGACCAGATGACATCTTCAGGCGTTATGGGTGAGCCATCATGAAAGCGGGCTTGTGGGCGAAGTTTGAATGTGACCGAACCGTAATCGGCAGGAACCTTTACCGCTTCGGCGATAAGGCCGTATTCCGAACCGGGCTCGTCAAGCGATGACGTCATGAGTGTATCAAAGGTCTGGCTTACGGCACTCGTGGCATTACCCTTGAAGGTGAAGGGGTTCAGGCTGTCAAAGGTGCCTGTTGAATGTAGTCGAACACGTCCTGCTTTGGGTGCTTGCGGGTTTACATAGTCAAAATTCTTGAAACCTGCCGGATACTTGAGGCTGCCAAACAAGGATAATCCGTGTTTCCATTCCTCAGATTGCGCCAGTGCCAATTCTGGCCAGGTGCCGACAAGGCAAGAAGCTCCGTAAGCCGACGTCATTAGTAAAAGCATTCTGCGATTGATCAAGGCGAGGCTCCTCGTGACGGATACTTTGTAGTCTGGTGATTAATGTATGGGCTTTGTCTGCAAATGAAAACACCGGCAGCAAGCTACCGGTGTGAAAACTTCGTAATCATTTCGTGACCACAAGAAGGCGATCTCGTTTCGCCTTATTCTGTTGGCAAGGGAGCGGGTTCAGCAGCGAGCGAGCGCAAATAGGCCAAAAGGTCTGCCCGCTTGGCATCATCCTTCAGTCCGCCATAGGACATCTTGGTGCCTGTCAGATATTTTTTTGGATTCGCAATGAAGGCATCGAGGTTTTCAAATGTCCAGTTTTCTTCATGGCGGCTCTTGAGAACTTCCGAATAGGCGTAATTGTCGAGATGGGCTTTCTTGGAACCCACAATGCCCCAGAGATTTGGACCAACTCTGTTGGCGCCACCTTGTTCAGGTGTGTGACACGCGGCACATGCCTTGAAATTGGCTTCACCTTTAGCAGGATCAGCAGAAGCCATCAGCGAAGCCAGAGACACGGCGGGCTTTTCAGCATCAGTAGATGTAGCAGCAGGCGTTGCCTCTGCTACCTCGATCTTGATGGCTGCTTCTTCTGGTGCTTCGGCGTGATATATGCCATCTGCCACGATATTCAGTCCCATAACAAGAAGGCCTGTGCCGAGTACGGCGCCAGCGATCTTGTTGAATGTCATTGCGTCCATGCCGAACATGATTGCCCTCAATCTTGATCAATTATCCATGCGGTGATCCATGTTGACAAGATCCCGCTCGTTCAAATTCGGGCGGAAACTAGTTGTTTCTCTGTCAGCGTGCAACACCTATAAGAGATTAAGTGTCCATATGCCGCGCTGGTGTCGGCAACACGGCAGAAGATAAGAACGTAAAGGTTTTTCTGTAATGAATTCAAAAACAAACAAGATTGCCTATCAAGGCGAACCAGGCGCCAATTCACACATTGCCTGCATTGAGGCGTGTCCTGAATTTGAACCAATGGCTTGTCGCACGTTTGAAGATGCTTTTGCCGCGGTCTCTTCTGGTGAGGCAGCCCTTGCCATGATTCCCATCGATAATACGGTTGCAGGCCGGGTTGCAGATATTCATCACCTGATGCCAGCATCAAATCTTTTCATCATTGGGGAGCATTTTTTGCGGGTGCGCCACCAACTGATGGTACTGCCTGGAACAACCCAGGAAGAGCTTGTGCGCGTGACCTCGCATACCCATGCGCTTGGCCAGTGCCGCAAACTGATCCGCAGCATGAAGCTGGAACCGGTGGTTGCCGTTGATACTGCAGGCGCTGCCGCAGCCCTTGCCCGAAGCAATGATAGATCAACCGCTGTGATCGCAACGACCAAGGCGGCAGAAATCTATGGGTTGGAGATTATGCGCAGCGATGTTGAGGATGAAGACCACAACACAACCCGCTTTGTCATCCTGTCAGCAGAACCTGATGATGCCACCCAGGACGATGCGCCAGTGATAACCTCGTTCATTTTCACGGTGCGCAACGTGCCTGCAGCCTTATATAAGGCGATGGGCGGGTTTGCGACCAATGGTGTCAATATGACCAAGCTGGAATCTTATGTCGACGGATCGTTCAATGTTGCGCAGTTTTATGCCGATATAGAAGGCCATCCCCAGGACAGGTCGGTTCGTCTTGCACTTGAAGAGCTGGACTTCTTTACAAGTTCATTGCGGGTATTGGGAGTTTACAAGAGCTCGCCTCACCGACTGGAACTGGCGCGCAGGCGCGACGAGCTTGACACGACCGCCTGAGCTTAGCGCGTCAGGTCATCAAGCACATGACGGATGAGGTGGTGGGCAATTGATATGTCCACCGGCAAGGTCAGGCCTTCGGCATGGCTGCCATTACCCATGGTGCGCACTTCATCAAGGCTAAACCAGCGTGCATCCTCCAGTTCATCCGGGTCAATGGTAATATCATCATTGAGCGCTTCACCAACCATGCCCAACATCAGGTTTGCTGGAAAGGGCCAGGGTTGACTGAGCACATAGCTGACTTTTCCAACACGAATCCCCGATTCCTCAAAAACCTCGCGCCTGGCGGCATCTTCCGCAGTTTCGCCAGGTTCTACAAACCCGGCTAGCGTTGAGTACATGCCTGAATTGAAGCGGGCCGACCTGCCAAGCAGCATTTTATCGCCCTTGACGACTGCAATGATCGCTACAGGGTCTGTGCGCGGAAAATGCTCACTTTCACACGATGAACAGATGCGCTTGTAGCCTGCGTCTCCGGTTGATGTGCCTGCGCCGCAATTGGCACAAAACCTGTGGCGTTGGTGCCAGTGGAGCAATGCACGCGCTTGTGCAGCAATACCGAGGCTTTCATCATCTACCAGCCCTTGCAGAGCAATTGACCTGAGATCCAGTGCAATCACCCCTGATTGAGGCTCATCGGGCAGGTCTTTGGCCTGCACGGCAAAATGATTTATGCCTGATGCATCCACCCCGAGAAAAATTGGGTCAATTCCCTCCTGCAAAGGAGGAAGAGCATCTTGTCCGCACCAGGCAATGCCGGTGCTTGTGCTATCATCAACATGCACGAGAAGTTTGTCATTGGTGAAAACGGCAAATCGTGTTGCGGGTGCCTTGAGCATTGCATCGTACCAGCCAGGTTCGCTCCTGTGCCCTGAC
>JBAUGO010000365.1:0-6058 GCA_049679775.1 Anderseniella sp. | reverse complement strand
CCCTCTGGAAGTCATTTTTCATGGCCACAAACGGAGTTCAGACAACAACTTTTCCAGGGTTCATGAGGTCATCAGGGTCCAGTGCGAGCTTGATTGCTCGAGCCATTGAAAGCCTTCCAGGATCGCCATATCTTGCCAGCGCAACCATCTTCTCCAGACCTACTCCGTGCTCTGCTGATATGGACCCACCCATAGTCTTGAGCCCGTCAAAGAGAGCCTCATCAGACTGCTCTTTCCATTTTTTAACACCGTCAGGATGGGCAACTGTGACATGCAGGTTTCCATCTCCCAAATGCCCCAGCACAAACACTTTCAACCCATCATCCGCAGCCGCAATACCAGCAAACATCCGCTGCACATATGTATCAAGCTGATCCAGTGGAACCGACACATCATACCAAAGTGAATTGGGATATCGGGTCTCAACCTCCCAGGTTTCCTCACGCACGCGCCACATATCAGCTTCCTGGCGTCCGTTTTGGGCAATCACGCCATCAAGCACATCACCTGCCTCAATGGTTTCCATGACCGATGCTTCCAGTCGCTCACACGCATCTGAATGATCATCACCAGCTGTTTCAAACAGGACATAGACAGGTGCATCGCAAAACGACAACGTAGCTTCCAAACCCAGATTGGCAGCAACCGTCTCAGCATACTCACGCCACATGATCTCGGCCCGCAACAGATTTCCCCTGGATTTCAGCTTTTGAAATGCCGTAACCGCGTCCCTGGCGCTGTTGCAGGCGACAATGGCGGTTGCAGAAGCCACAGGCAACGGCTCCAACATCAATACAGCGCGTGTAACAATACCAAGGCGACCTTCTGCACCAATCAGCACGTGCTTGACGTCTAGCCCTTCATTCACTTTGGTCACGCGTGTCAGATCATTCAACACGCTGCCATCCGGCAATACAGCTTCCAGTCCAAGCACGCGATGGCGCATGACACCACATCGAAACGCCTCCATGCCGCCTGCATTGGTTGAGATCATGCCGCCGATGGTCGCGGTGCCCCGCGCAGCCAAGTCAATTCCCGGTGTCAGCCCCTGTTGCGCACAAGCCCCCTGCACCGCCTGAAGCGTTGCACCGGCTCCAACTTCAACGGTTCCAGAGACAGGATCAACCTGGCCAATAAAGTTCATCCGTGACAAATCAATGATCAACTGACCAGCTTTTGTGGCACCTGCACCGGCAAGGCCAGTTCGTCCACCATGGGCTACCATCTCTACCCTATGTTCAACACATAAACGCACGACTCTAGCTACCTCATCCGTGCTGGCAGGAAAAACGGCAAGTCCCGCCTCAAGATTGCTCTCGTGAAAGCCTTTGTCCAGGGCTGCAAGATGTTCGCCTTGCCGGATACTGCATATCGACTGCAATTCAGTGATGAAGGTCTGGTTCATTCTCTTTATTCTGCCTATTGCATCCCATCAGTCGGGCATACATCATGACCTCATATTTCATCAACATCTAGAGTGATTTATGATTTCCACCGATAGCAAACACCTACTTTATGGCAAGCATCGAGCTCGGGGTCTGGGCATCAAGGTTGCCGGCGATCCCGGCCCCTTGAACGCCATAACGGATGTCGCAGACATCGAAGTCGGGTACACGACCTTGATTGATGGAACTGACATCCGAACCGGTGTTACGGCAATCTTGCCGCGTGGACGCGATGGTGCCTCCATACCCTGCATGGCCGGTACTTACTCGCTCAATGGCAATGGTGAGATGACAGGCACGATCTGGATTGAGGAAGCTGGTGAACTGCAAACCCCGATCACCATTACAAACACCGCTTCATGCGGCGTAACCAGGGACGCAACCCTCAAGTGGCTGGTTAAAAACAACATTGGCACAGGCCAGGATTGGGGCTTGCCGGTAGCTGCTGAAACCTATGATGGCGACCTCAATGACATCAACGGCTTTCACGTCAAGGACCACCATGTTCTTGCGGCTTTTGACGCAGCGACGTCAGGTGCATTCGAGTTTGGCTCGGTAGGTGGTGGCACAGGAATGATCACCTATGAATTCAAGGCAGGTTCAGCCAGTGCATCCCGCGTTGTAAGTGTGGCTGGCAAGCAATACACCTTGGGTATATTCGTACAGTCGAATTTCGGATTGCGCCATGAACTGACGGTTCTTGGCGTACCCGTTGGTCGTGAGTTAACTGGTGGTGAGTGCCGCTCGAAAGGGTCAGGATCGATTATTGCAATCATAGCGACAGATGCACCGCTGCTGCCACATCAATGCAAGCGCCTGGCAAGACGAGTGCCACTTGGGCTTGCTCGCACCGGCACAATTGCCCACAACTCATCCGGCGATATCTTTCTGGCGTTTTCAACCGCCAACAAGAATGCATTGCAGTCTGGCGGCATCCGCCATCTGAATGCATTGGCAGACAGCGAAATGGACCCCCTGTTTGAGGCCGTTGTGCAAACGACAGAGGAAGCCGTGCTGGACGCCATGATCTGCAATGACGACATGTCAGGCCGCAACGGACTGACAGTGTGCGCCTTGCCTCATGACGACCTGCTTGTATTGCTCAAAAAGTCTGGGCGGCTCTAACCGTTCAAGATGTCTTTTTCGTGCTGCATGTGTTAATACCAAGCAGCCCGTATGGTGGGCACCAACCGACAACAGCTGTAAACAACGGCACAAAACCGAACCAGCCAAGCCATGCATACTGACCTGTCCCCATCACAGCCCAGGCAATCAAACCAATGCCCAATAGTGCGCGTAAAGCCCGGTCAACAGTTCCAACATTGCGTGTCATGATCTTTTCTCCTTGGTCAATTGCAGCCATAACCATGACTGCCAATGACGGGTATTGAACACCCATTTTTATGCGCTGTCTGTGACCTGGTCACACTCGTAGAGCTATTCACTGGAGGCGAGTTGACGCAGCGCATCAGCATTACAAATGGTAATATCACCTCGCGTTAGCACCACCACTTCGCGCCGCTCTAGTTCCTTGAGCAACCGGGACACCACTTCGCGGGAAGAGCCAAGATCTGATGCTATCTGCTGATGGGTCGTGGAGATGTGGCCCTGGCTGGAATGTTGCAACAGCCAGTGCGCCAGCCGCTGATCCATATGGCCAAACGCCACTTCATTGACCAAACCCAGCAATCCATTCAACCGCGCTGAAAAGGATGCAAAGATGAATTTGCGAAAGACAGCGCTGTTGTCCATCATTTCATTGAAAGCGGCTTTCGGAATCAAGAGTGCGGTGACATCCGTCTCGGTCACGGCTTCTGCATCATAATCCTTGTCCTGCATCAGGCAGGACGTGGTCAGCACGCACGTTTCACCCCCAGTGACCCTGTACAGAATAATCTCGCGCCCGGATGGCGCCAACAGCCTCACCTTGACCGAACCATCCAGCACCACGATATAGTTCTGGCAGGTAGACCCCGGCTCAAAGACCGTCTTGCCCGATGGCAAGGTCGCGACTTGCGCTGATCGAGAAGCCAAACGCAACATATCCGGCTCCAGCGAAGCCAGCATAGGCAACCCGGCAACAGCCTGTTCAAAAGAAATGGGCGAATGAGTGTTCCTCATACGCCCAAGTATATACCGTAATTCAAGCGCGCGTCACGCCACACCGAGCTTCTTTTGCAGGTTTGAGCTCGAAGTCGTGTACTGGAACAAAAGCCGCTCACCTGGATTGATAATGCGGAACGCCTCTTGCGCCATCAAGGCGGCTTCGTGGAAGCCGGAAAGTATCAGCTTCAGCTTGCCTGGATAGGTATTGATGTCACCTATGGCAAAGATGCCTGGTACATTTGTTGCAAACTTTTCAGTGTCAACCGGCACCAGGTTTTCTTCCAGATTCAAACCCCAGTCTGCAACTGGGCCAAGTTTCATGGTCAATCCGAAGAATGGCAGCATGGTGTTGCAGGCGATATTAAACTCCCCGTCCTTGCCCTTTATCGTTACCCCGCTCAGGACTCCATTATCGCCATGCAGGTTTGTCACCTGACCGATATGCAGGTTCATTTTGCCCGTTGCCACGAGTTCACGCATCTTGTTGACACTGTCAGGTGCAGCGCGGAATTCATCGCGCCTGTGCAGCAAGGTCATGGATTTTGCCAGCGGCTGCAGGTTGTTTACCCAATCAAGCGCAGAGTCCCCGCCACCAACAATCAGAATGTCCTTGTCACGAAAATCTTCCATACGCTTGACTGAATAGAACACGCTTGTTCCTTCATAGCTGTCAATGTTCGGCATGGGCGGCTTCTTTGGCTGGAAACTGCCACCACCTGCCGCAATGACCACGACCTTGCAATGGAACTTGAGATCACCATCTGTTTCCAGCTCAAACGATCCATCGTCCAGTTTCTTGAGGCCCGTCACCATCTGGTTATAATGATATTGTGGATGGAACGGAGATGCCTGCTCCAGAAGTCTATCAGTCAGGTCCTGCCCAGTTACAATCGGCAGGGCAGGAATATCATAGATTGGTTTTTCAGGATAAAGCTCGGCACACTGTCCACCTGGCTTGTCCAGAATGTCCACCACGTGACATTTCAGATCAAGCAGACCCAGTTCAAAGACGGCAAACAGACCACATGGACCAGCGCCAACAATCACAACATCTGTATCAATAGCCTGACCGCTCATGAGGTTAGGTCTCCTTGCTTTTCATTATATTTGTAATGGATGGAACGCGGTTGCGTGCATTCAGAATTGCTTTTCAGGCACTTTCAGCACCAGGCCATCAATGTCAGCCGATACACGGATCTGACAGGACAAACGCGATGAATCCTGAACTTCAAAAGCAAAATCCAGCATGTCCTCTTCCATTTCGGACCGCTCGGCCAGTTTTTCCGCCCATTCGCCTTGTAAATATACGTGACACGTCGCACACGCACACGCTCCACCACAATCAGCGTCAATGCCAGGGATCATGTTTTTTACGGCTGTTTCCATGACAGACATGCCATTTTCAGCCTCGACTACATGCTCTTTTCCGCTGTGTTCAATAAATGTGATTTTTGTCATTTTAGGTCCTGCAAGGCTTAAAGCACACAAACTTGTTTGCATACTATCAATAACTATCTGCTCTTTAGCTAGGCATACCCGGGCAAAAAAGCAACTATTTCCAGTCATACAGGAAAAATTTCACGTCAATGTGCGACAATTTGCGACTGAGCGAGATGTTAAGATCATCTGTTGATTGATTTACCAGTCCTGTCAAACGTACTGAAGAACTTCAGCCTCAAACCGCGCCTTGGCTGATAACAACTTGCTCAAGAGCGCTGCCCGGTTGGCATCATCTTCAAAGCTCGCCTCCTCCAGTGCTTCAGCTATTTGGCTAATTTGCCAGGCTCCAACAGCGCGAGAAGCACCTTTCAACAGATGACAGGACGATTTCCAGTTGATCTCGCTAGCACACGCCATCAGTTCGTTGACCTGATCCTTGAGCTGTATGCGAAAAAGTTGCAGCAGTTCTTTTTGCAGGCCTTGATCACCCAGCGTGTATTGATCCAGGTGAGCAATATCAATAATCTCGGAGCTGTTGGCAGGCTTTGATCCGGTTGTATTTTCTGGTTCAGGCAACATGTGCAATTTATCCCACTGGCTACAACGCGTCTAACCACCCAACCGATCACGCCCTTGGCTTCATAACATTCAGTTTAACTTTACAGTCAGTTTTGACAAAAACTGGTTTACAAATTAGCTAAAATTTGACTCGTTTTCATGCAAGGCGTTAACCAATCAGAAAGATTTTCGCTCCGAAAGGGCATTTTAGGTTCTGAAAACCAACAAATTGCTTTAGATTCAACGCACGGGCGCATGAACTGTCTGTGGATAAATTTGTTAACAAGTAATCTGATTCTGCTTGTACCTGAAACAAATGCTGCAGATCATGATAGCGTCTTGAGGTATTTGTGGCACGCATGGAGGAACCGGGTATATCGGATGCGGGTCGCACAGTTTTGTTAGTGTTTAGTTGCGGGGAAGTAATTTATGTCAAGCGAACCAGTTCAACCGCGCCGCGCGTCGCGCCGTGGAAATCGCCGGACAATTGAAGGCAACGATTTGCAGGC